>CAYGQI010000126.1:2596-5467 GCA_964351925.1 uncultured Anaerolineales bacterium
TTGTGGACTTCGCCGCCGGTGGCGCGCTGTTCCAGGAGTTGTACATTTTCAACAACACGGGCGACAAGATCTACGTCGGTGAGGAGGGCACCACTCTGCGCTTCTCTCTACCCGATGGCGCAGCAGACGTTACCTTCAGCGACGCCGAAACCGCGGCTCATTTCGTGGAGACTGATGGTGGCTTGGCCTCTGTTCGCCCTGTGATGCCGGGCCAGGGAGAAGTGACGTACTCGTATGACCTGCCATACGATGGCACCGCTCTGACGGTATCTCGAAGGGTCATCTACCCTACGAGCAGTATGGACCTTTTGGTAGCGAACACGGGGGTCCAGGCCGAGAGCCGGCAGATGGTGTATCAGGGGCTGAGCGGAGGCGCTGAGTCGGCCTACCAACATTTCAGCGCCGAGGATCTCCCTGGGGATGCGGTGGTAGAGCTTCGACTCTCGGGCTCGCCGCAGGGAGCAGGGGTGCCTGCCCTCCCAAGACCATCGTGGAGCCGAGGCCTGCAAGAGGTTGGACCCGCGATCGCGCTGGTTATGGGCTTGCTGGGCGCGCTCCTTGCCTTCGCCCTAATGCGACGGGGACGAAGCTCGGAGCCTGTGGCGGAGGGGGAAGTCGATGCCACCTCTCAGCGTGGCGAACTGCTTCACCTCATCGCCGACCTGGACGATGCCTTTGTTGAGGGTCACCTGGACGAGGAATCGTATCATCAACTGCGGGCGAAGATGAAAAAGCGTGTCCGTGACGTGTGGGCAGAGTGATAGGTAAGGGAGGACGTGGTGTCAGCTGAGATGGGGACGGGTGAGTCGAGAGCGCCAGCAACGGCTGGCGGTTCGGGGCTTGATGCTGGTCTGGAGAATGGTTACCTGCTGGAGAAGCCGTGGCTGTTGCGGGGCCTGGGCCTGGCGGCACTGGTGTCCTTCGTCGCTGCTTTTCTAGCTGCGCTCTTCTACGCACCTACCGAACAGACCATGGGGTCCGCGCAACGCATCTTCTATTTCCACGTGCCCTCCGCATGGATCGCCTTCGTGGCTTTCTTCGTGGTATGCGCGGCCAGCATCCTCTTTCTGTGGAAGCGGAAGCGTAAGTGGGACATCCTGGCCCTCTCCTCCGCGGAGCTAGGGGTCCTCTTTGCCAGCCTGGTGCTGGTCACGGGCCCCCTGTGGGCCAAGACGGCTTGGGGTATCTGGTGGGTTTGGGATGCTCGACTCACGGCCACCCTGGTCTTATGGCTCATCTACGTGGGGTACTTGATGCTCCGGGCCTACGTGGATGACCCAGAGCGCCGCGCCAGGCTGTCGGCGGTGCTGGGCATCGTGGGGGCGGCTGACATACCCTTCATCGTACTTTCGGTCCAGTGGTGGCGCACGCAGCATCCGTCCCTCATTCTCACTCAGAGCGGCAGCCTCGAGCCGCAGATGGTCCAGACCTTGCTGCTCGCTCTCCTCTCCTTCAGCCTGGTGTACGTCTATCTCCTTTTCCGTCGTATCCGGCTGGAGTTACGGAGAGATCGGCTTGAAGCAGTGAAAGAGGGCCTGGACATTCCTGGAGGTCAGCAGTGGCATTCCTAGTTGCGGCCTACGCAGTGACCATAGCGGCGATCGTTGGATACGCCTTCAGGCTGTGGGTAGCAGAGAGAGCCTATCGGCGACGGATGGAAATGCTGCGGGGGTCGGAGTCGACGCCGTAGTCCTAGCCGCTGGCCGCTTCCTCATAGCGGCTGGGTCAGACCTGCCTCGTACTCTTTATCCACCTAAGCAAGCAGCGCGTCCAGACGTCCAGCTTCCAGGTCTTTTTCGATCCTCTTGTCCCAGACCTGCGCGTGGTAGTCTTGGAGCCAGCTCATTAGCTCAGCTGCTTCGCCAGTGTGGCCTGCGGCTACGCACCAATTGGGACCACTTCGTACTCGATCTGTGTCGGCAGCGCCACCCTCCGCGATGCATCCAGGATCTCGATAGACACCAGATTGCCCGACGCATCGTAGTCTAGAATGGTGCCAGGCTTGTCCTCGTCACTCTCGGCCACAGGCGAATCGGTAAAGATGACAGTCAGGGTGTCTGTCTCGCTATCGTATCGTACTCTCATGATTCACTCTTCCAGTATTTCTCGACCTTGCTCGTGCGGTAGGCTGTGACAACCTCCGCTGGCTCCCGATCGATATCCACAAAGACCCGCAGCAAGTAGGTCTTTCCAGGCTCTTCGAACTCTATTCGCGACTGGTAGATCGCCCTCCCCGGACGGACCAGATCAGCCTGCTCTGGCGCAGACAAGACCCGCGCAATCTCTACCTCGGAGATCCCGCGGCGTTCTATCTCGAATCGGGCGTGAGCAGTGAGGCGATACTCAACAGGCCGTGAAATCTGTGGCATGACTCCTGCTCATACGAGTCCGCCTCCCCGCTTGGCTGCGAGCGGTCCCATCTTTCTGCTTGAGCGCTCTCCCGTTCAAGACCTGTTCCTGCGCTCGAATCAAAGTATAAGTGAGAGTCCTTAGCAGGTCAAGTCGTGAGCGTGCGTCGTGATGCACAACCGGCTTGTGGCCAGGTGAGGGTAATTTCATATCGGCGCTTTCGATGGCCGTGACCAGCAGGAGCCGAACTGGGCGATACTCGAAAGAGGTCGCACCCGAATCCTGGGGCTGACCTCTTTTCACTGGTTATGTCGCGCAAGTGGCGATATTTGTGCCCCCAAGGGACCTTAGGGGCCGCTATTGTCGCCACTCTAGCAGCCCTGCAAGAACGCTGAAGCTGTGGGTCACACGGTTGGCCCGGCTGTCCATGAATCCAGCCAAGACAGGGTCTCCCGATTGCGCAACCAATGGAATGCCCCTATGCAAGGACGACAGCGCCAGGCGATCACCGCAGATGGTGCC
>CAYGQI010000127.1:0-5382 GCA_964351925.1 uncultured Anaerolineales bacterium
CAGATCAGCCAGTATATCGAGCCCGGCTCGTTCGAAGTCAGCATTCTCCCGCAACCTGGTACCCACAACCGTCTCGGCCTCGCGCCGGTTACATTTCACGACGTCGAAACCCACGAATTTGTGCAGATCGCCCTGTGAATCGACGGTGATGAGCGTGCCGTGCTCGTCTGACGTGCGCAGTGCCTGAGCGATGGTGTCGTTGCTGACCACCCCCATCTTGTAGTCTGACACGAGAAGCGCGTCAGCTTCCGGGGCCGCGCTCTCCAGTTGCGCCACCAGCTGGGAGACCACTGCCTGGTCCAGCGGGCGACGGTCCACCTGGTCTATGCGAGCTATCTGCTGAGGGAAAACTAGCGTACCTTCGGCCAAGATGCGGGTCTTGGTGGTCGTAGGTCGAGTGGGGTCGATGACCAGACCATCTGTGGCGATGCCTGCTTGCCGCAGGTGGCCCACCAGCTTGCGGCCCGAGTCGT
Organism: uncultured Anaerolineales bacterium; assembly: GCA_964351925.1. Taxonomy (GTDB): domain Bacteria; phylum Chloroflexota; class Anaerolineae; order UBA7937; family B3-Chlor; genus JAUVXJ01. The sequence continues at coordinate 474 of CAYGQI010000127.1, forward strand.
CGTCGCCGACGACACCGATCTGGTGGGCGTTGCTGCCCAGGGCACTGATGTTGTGGGCTGGGTTGGCAGCGCCACCAGGCACATAGAAGCGACGGTCAAACTCCAGCACCGGGACTGGGGCCTCTCGAGAGAGCCTCGTGGCTCGGCCGACGACGTACTCATCCAGAAAGAGATCGCCGAGCACCAGGATATTCAAGCCCCGCAGCCTGGGCAGAGCCCTCAGCAAGGCACCCTTGTCCGGCCTCTCATCTCCCATCATCCCGCCTCCCCAGGCGTGCTGCAAAGTGTATCACGGCCTAGAGACAAAGTCCATGAGTCGCGGCCTCGAGGATGCGGCCGGCGACGGAGCACCTGCGTCCGGTGTGGCCCTCACAGGCTGCTACCGGCGGTAGGGAGTGGAGGGAGGCCGCGTCCCTCAATGTCGTGAAGAGATGGCAGAGGGGTAAGCCCATCACGTTGGCGTAGCAGCCCTCTATTCTCTCCACGGGGTCAAACTCCGGATCCTGTATAGCGTAGGCCCCGGCCTTGTCGAAAGGTTCCCCGCGGTCTATGTAGTTGGCTATCTCTTCGTCTCCGTACTGTCTCATCCACACTCGGGTCTCTACTGCCTGGAGAATAGGCGTTGAGGCTCCCGGAAGGATGACCGCCAGCCCGGTGACAACTTGGTGCTCACCCGTGCGCAGGGCAACCAGCGTATCCCGAGCTGAGGCCGCATCTGTCGGCTTGCCTATGACCTGGTCGCGCAGTACAACCAGGGTGTCGGCCGCAACGATGATTTCTTCGGGGCCGTGCCTCGCCACGGAAAGGGCCTTCATCTCTGCCAGAACGGATGCTTGTGTTGCGGCGTCGCTGCACTTGACTGTGCCTTCGACAGTCTGGGGGACGACGACTCGAAAGGGCCGGCCTAGCAGTTGTAGGAGTTCTCTGCGGCGTGGGGAACCCGAGGCCAGCACCAATTGTGTCATAGCCTTGCCTGTCCGCCAGAACATGATATACTCCCACGCGTACTATGTGGGCTGGCGAGAGCAGATCCTCGGGCACCAATTGCCGGACCAGCGACAATCCATGCTGGCCGTGACCAAGAGGAATCCCCGCACCCGGGGCGCCGTTCAGCGGCACCGCACAGAAACCGGTTCGCTCCCTCGAAGGCGGCTGACAGGGACGCACCGTATCTGCCGGGAAACTCGTCGAGAGTGACAGAGAAAGGATAGCTAGTGTCCGTCATCGATTTCCATCTGCACATCATGGATCCCGCGAATCTTCGGCCCTGGACTGTGGAGTATGTGGTGAAATCCAGCGGGCAGGAGATGGAGCATCTGAGCAGGGTCATGGCCTCGCCTGATCTATTGCTGGAGATGTTGCACGATAACGGTGTGGACTGCGCCGTCGTGCTCACCGAGATGAGTCCCATTACCACCGGAGTCATCAGCAACGAAGCCGTAGCCGAGTTCTGCCGTGGTCAGGAGGCGCTGATTCCTTTCGCCAACATCAACCCTTTCCTGGTGGGCAATGCTGCCCAGGAGGCGGAGCGGTACGTCCGCGAGATGGGATTCAGAGGCCTCAAACTGTATCCCACCTATCAGGGCTTCTATGCTAATGATAGCATGCTCTATCCTCTCTACGCCAAGGCTCAGGAACTGGGGATCCCGGTCGTGATTCACACCGGCTCGTCCATCTTCAGCGGTGCACGCCTGAAGTATGGGGATCCGCTGTACATTGATGACGTGGCGGTGGATTTCCCGGAGCTATCCTTGATCCAGGCGCATGGCGGGCGAGGGTTCTGGTATGACCGGGCATTCTTCCTGACGCGCCTGCATCGAAACGTGTATCTGGATGTCGCGGGTCTGCCACCGCACAAGCTGCTGGAATACTTCCCGGAGCTGGAGAAGAACGCAGACAAGATCATCTTTGGCTCCGATTGGCCCGGACTGCGGAGCATTGGACAGAACATTGGGGCAATCAGGTCACTGCCGCTCGCCGACGACATCAAGGCCAAGATTCTGGGCGAAAACGCCGCGCGTTTGCTGAATCGCTCGGTGCGCCCCATGACGGACTGATCGGGCGTGAATGGGAGGTCGTGGCCCAGGTGAGGGCACGACACACGTCGTCAAACGGATCCTCGAAATGCTGGAATGGAAACCTAGGCGCCTCCTGGGCGTCGGTCTAGGCGTCGGCGTTGTCTTGATCATACTGCTCGTGGATGGACTGCTTCTCGGAACCTTGAGAAGCCAGCCCATCTCCTTCCTTTCTTTCGCCCTGGGATTCCTGACCGTGCTGTCACTCTTCATCGCGGCGACCATCGGCTATCTCATCTACGGGCTGCTGACCCTCAGATATCTGATCGGGCGCGACAGCGTGGTCATCTCGTGGGCCAGGCGACAGGAAACGATACCACTGGCGGCCATCGAGTCCATTGAGCGACTTGCCGGTTTGGGAGACAGGATCAGGAAGAGGCGCTTCTGCCTGCCTGGGCACTGCATCGGCTGGGGCCGTGATGACCAGGGGCGTGAAGTTCTCCTCTACTCCACAGGACCCCGCTCTGACGAATTACTCATCACCACGGCTGATATGTCCTACGTTGTCTCGCCCAGCAACCCCTCGGGTTTCTTGTCGGCTGTACGCGCGCGCCGACGGCTGGGCCCCACCGAGAGCCTTGAGCGGACGCGAAGGGAGGGTGGACTGGCCGGCCTGTCTCTCTGGCGCGATGGGATTGCCCTTGGCCTCGCAGGGGCAGGCGCGATCGCCAATGCCGGCCTGTTTGCGTACGTTGCCCTACGCTACCCGCATCTGCCAGGGATCGTTCCTCTTCTATCGGAGGCGGGGCAGGTCACGCTTCTGGGGCACAAGGAGGAGCTGTGGGGGCTGCCCGCCATAGGCCTGACGGTGCTCCTGACCAACACAATTCTTGGGTTTGCCCTGCATAGGTGGGAGCGCCTCGTGACCCACTGCCTGGGAGCGATGGCGGTTCTGGTGCAAATCCTTGTCTGGTCAGCGGCCCTCAAAGTAATAGGCTGAGGCGAGTCCCCGGAGAGACGGTCACGGGGCTACGCCTCACTGCTGAGGGTGGCGATCCGCTCCAGCCTGGTCCACAACTGCCTGCGCCTCCGATCGAACATCCTCTGGTAGGGAGGTGAAGTGATGTGGTCGGCGGTCATGATCAGGGCGTCCTCCCGGTTGTCGGAGTAGTAGCGGAGCCTCCGCCCCACGAACTCGAAGCCATACTTCTGGTAGAGATTCTGGGCCACCAGGTTGGAGACCCGCACCTCCAACGACATCAGTGTGGCGTCCAACTCGAGGGCCTTCTCTATCGCTGCCACTAGCAGCAACTGGCCCAAGCCCTGCCCTCTACACTTCGGATCCACCGCTATGGTACTGACGTGGGCCTCTTGAGCCGCGATCCAGAACCCGCAGTACCCCACTATGGGGCGGCTGTTATCATGGCCATTGTGAGCCCACGTGTGGATTCTTCCTAGCAGACCGGGTTTTTCCTTCGCCGGACCTGGCCCGGGGGTTTCGGGAAGCCGGGGCCGGGCAACGAAGTAGTGAGCCAGGCGGTTCTGGGTCACCTCGTAGCGATAAGCACGCGCTGGCCAAGGACTGGGGAAGGCAACTCGCTCGATCTCCACCACCTGTGGGATGTCCTCCAGAAGCATGGGCTCAACGACGTAGGGCAGACTAGGTTGCTCCATTTCTTCGATCACCGACTTTTGGGTAGTGCAGATAGAGCGGCTCGAGGCTCGCCACGTGATCGCCTCCGAGACTGCTGATCCGTTGCCAGCCCAGTTCTGCCAGATACCCTGCGCGACGCAGTGAGGAAGCTGGAGAGGCCATGGCGGCCCGCTCCCCCAGTTGACCGATCAGGGACGTGCGCAGCTGTGCATCTATCTCACCGCAGAACAAGGTGCGTTCCGTCAACCGATGGGACAAATCCTCGACCGTAACCAAATCGTAGTCACTGGTTCTCTGCCAGTCCTCCGTGTCCCTCTCGTAGAGGGCGGCGCAGATACGCCCCCTCCCAGCTTGGAGTATGGCACAGATTGGCAGATTCTGCCCGTAGTGGGCGTAGGCCGAGATATCGAGAGTGGGGATCCCCGCGATGGGTATTCCGAGCGTGAGGCAGAGACCTTTGCCCACGCTGAGACCGATGCGCAGACCTGTGAAGGATCCTGGTCCCAAGGCCACGGCTACCGCATCGAGTTGCTGAGGCAACATAGCTTGTGATGCCAGGAGGCGCACGACGGTGGGCATCAGTTCGACCGTATGATTCATGGAGGTGCGCCACGACGATTCGGCGATGGCGCCAGTTGCCTCGTCGTACAGCGCCACGCTGGCAGACTCGGTGGCTGTGTCGATGGCAAGCACGGTGGGACTCATGTTCAAGACCCGATGGCTTCGCTCAAGAGGTCGAGCATCTTGCGATAGGAGGCACCTCTAGCCTGGAGGGAGATCTGTCGTCTGTCTTTCCCGGCGTGTTCCAGAGTAATGTACAGATGCTCCCTGGGCAGGACTGCCCGCGCTTTCTCGGCCCACTCGACAAGACAGAGGCCATCGCTGTGGAAGCAAGTATCGATCCCGGCCTGCACTATCTCATCCGTGCTGTGCAGGCGGTACAGGTCAACGTGGTAGAGAGCCACGCCTCGGCCGTGGTATTCATTGACCAGGGTGAAGGTTGGGCTGGTGATGGGCTCTGTCACCCCTAGTGCACGGCCGATGGCCTGGATGAGCGTGGTTTTTCCCGAACCTAGCTCCCCTTCCAGGCACAGGAACTCCTGACCTGTCAGCAGCTCGCTGATAGCTTGGCCAAGTTCCCCCGTCTCTGCCGGGCTCTCGCTGATCACGGTCAGGGTGCTCCCCTCCACTGTGGGAGTCTCCTTTCCAGGGCACGCACAGCTCGGGGCTATTATATCGA
>CAYGQI010000128.1:0-5378 GCA_964351925.1 uncultured Anaerolineales bacterium
CCGCACGAAACCCTATTATACCATCAAGCGGGATGATAGTCAATTCGGCCCTCGGCTCTGCCAGGCGCTGATGGGCACGCCGAAAGGGCCCAGAAACACTCATCCTTGCCTCTGCGTGCCTCTCGAGGAGCAGGTGTGCGAGGCCCTGACCTACGATGGCGTGGACACCCTCCAGGTACTGCCTTCTGGGGCGTCTTCCACGACGATTCCCAGGTCGGCCAGTCCGGTCCGGATCCTATCCGCCGCTGCATACTCCCTGGCCGTGCGCAGACTGCTGCGCACCGAGACCAGAAGATCGATGAGGTTCTCTGCCTCGCCCGCTGGCGTGTCGGCTAGTGCGTCCAGCGGTATGCCGTCGGCGAGGTCGACCCTCCCCGCGGCGGTCAGTTCCTCGCGAATAGCGGCCGCCAAATCCCTGAAAGGGACTGGATCTTGCACGATCCTGGTTTCCTGGAGGGTTAGTCCGAGAACGGCAGCCAACTCTCGCAGCACGTTCTGGCTGGTGGCGAGGGCCGATGCAGGCACTCCGGCGTCCCGAGCCTGGTTGATGGCCCGTCCCAGGTCAAAGAGGTGGCCGAGGGCCCGGGCGGCGTTAAAGTCGTCGTCCATGACCTCTATGAACTTGCTCCGCGCCGTTTCGGCCGCTGCCAACAGGTCCTCCCCTCCGCTATCGCCCACGGCCGATGCTGGGCTAAGCGCGGCACGCAGCCGCTCCAGGCCCCGGTCAGAGGCCGCAATACCTTCCTCGCTCCAGGTGACCGGGCTACGGTAGTGAGAGGACAGGATAAACAGGCGGATGGCATCTGGATTGTACTTCTTGAGCGCCTCCTGGCAGGAAATGAAGTTGCCCAGGTGACGGGTCATCTTCTCCTGGTCTGCACTGGGTCGCAGAAGACCGTTGTGGAGCCAGTACCTGACGAAGGGCTCTTTGCCCGTATAGCTCTCGGACTGTGCGATCTCATCTTCATGGTGAGGGAAGATGACATCCTCACCGCCACCGTGGATGTCGATCTGCTCTCCCAGGAACTGGATCGCCATGGCCGAGCACTCGATATGCCATCCTGGCCGGCCCTTGCCCCAGGGACTATCCCAGCTGGGCTCGCTTGGCTTGGCGGCTTTCCACAGGGCGAAGTCTAGCTCGTTCTCCTTCCTGGCGTCTACCTCAACCCGAGCTCCGGCGCGCATCGCCTGTGTCGATTGCCTGGTCAGCTTGCCGTAGTCGGGGTCGCTGGAGATGCGGAAGTAGACGTCGCCATTCACCGAGTAGGCATGTCCTTTGTCTATCAGGCCCTGGACCATCTCCTGTATCTTGGGGATGACCTCAGTGGCTCTGGGGTAGTACGTCGCTCGCAGGACGTTCAGTGCGTCCATCTCCTGAAGGAACCGCGCTACGTACTTCTCTGCCAGCTCCGCCACCGACACGCCCAGCGAGTTGGCGGTGTCTATGATGCGGTCCTCGATATCCGTGAAGTTCTGAACGTGGATGACCTGGTATCCACGATACTCCAGATAGCGCTTGACCATGTCGAACACCAGGTAGGACATGGCGTGTCCTACGTGGCACGGCCCGTACACGTTGGGCCCGCAGACGTACATCCGGACCTGGTTGCCCTCCCGGGGGACGAACTCCTCTTTGCTCCTGCTAAGCGTGCTGTATACCTGCAATCCCATTTCAGGTGCTCCTTCCATGTAACGAAAATGCGTGGTTTGGACGGGATGCCATCACCGACGACATCCCTGGAAACAGACGCATTTGCGTATCGTCAGGAAAAGGAGCTCTCCAACTGTGTTGCTCTTTGCAGACATCTGTCTTTTCCCAGCAGAGCCATGACCACGGCCAGATTAGGTCCGTGTAAGCTGCCCGTCAGGCTTGCCCTGACGGGGAACATTACCTCCCTGGCGGCCAGGTTCCTGCGTTCTCCCAGCAGGGACTTCATCTTGTCCAGGACTGTTTTCGCTTCGGATACGTCCAGGACTGGCCGGGACTGCACCATCTCGACGAAGGTCTCTAAGACTTCTCTGGTCGAGGCTTTCCTCAGCACCTCCGCCGCCTCGCCGGTGAAGGCCAGTTCGTCGAGAAAGGCGAAGGCCACGTGGACCGGCATCTGCCCGAGCCTGTCGACCTCCTCTCGCACGTTGTCCACCAGCAACTCCAGCCATTCCTGGGGTGAATACGCGGTATCCTCGCTGCGCTCCTCCCGGCCGTACGCCTCTCTGAGGTAGGGGGCCACGGCTTGGGCGATCCTCTCGGAGGGTAGGTGGCGTATATACCACCGGTTGAACCAGTTCAGGCGTTCCACATCGAAGATGGCAGGGCTCGAGGAGATTCGGTCCCAGGAGAACCTCTCCACCAGTTCCTTGGCACTGAGGATCTCCTGCGTATCCCCTGGTGACCATCCCAGCAGCGCCAGGTAATTGACGATAGCCTCGGGCAAGTAGCCTTGGTCTTTGTATACTCCGACCGAGACGTCGCTATGACGCTTGCTCAGTTTTCCGCCAGCCTTGTCCAGAATCAAGGGTAGATGGAGGTAGTGAGGAGGATCCCAGCCGAAGGCGCGATAGAGGAGCACGTGCAGGGGAGTGCTGGGTATCCATTCGTCGGCCCTCAGTACGTGGCTTATTCCCATCAAGTGGTCGTCCACCACATTGGCCAGGTGATAGGTGGGAGACCCATCTGACTTCAAGATGACGAAGTCGTCCAGAGAGTCGTTGGCAAAAGTGATGGTGCCGCGCGTCAGGTCGAGAAACGATGTCTGCCCTTCGTCAGGCACCTTGAAGCGGATCACAGGCTTGATCCCCTGGCTCTCGTACTGTCGCGCTTGGGCGTCGCTCAACGGCCGACACCGACCATCGTAGCCGGGTGGCTGGCCGCGACGTCGCTGTTCCCGGCGCAGTTCCTCGAGGCGCTCGGTGGAGCAGTAGCAATGGTAGGCTAGGTCGCCTTCGAGGAGCCGTTCCGCGTGAGAGAGGTGGATCGCCAGTCTATCGGACTGGTGGTAGGGACCGAACGCCCCCCCCTTTTCGGGGCCTTCATCCCAGTCAAGACCCAGCCACAGAAGTCCGTCGAGGATCGTGCGCTCGGCCGCCTCGCTGCTGCGGACGACATCGGTGTCCTCGACCCGCAGGACGAAGGTGCCCCCGTGGTGGCGGGCCAGGAGCCAGTTGAAAAGGGCTGTGTGCACGTTGCCCAGATGCAATTCGCCTGTGGGGCTGGGAGCGAACCTGACCCGCACTCTCTCAGTCATGGTCCCTCGCGGACAACTCCCTACAGGCGTGAACGATCATCTCGGCAACGAGGGAGGAGGGTATCTTGTAGGTGTTGATCACCAGGTCGTACAGAGTAGGATCCAGCCAGTCAACACGATGGTATGTGCGAAGATAGTCTCGTCTTGTCTGGTCGCTGGCCTTGATCTTCTTCGTGGCCTCTTCCTTCGTTATGCCCTCGCGCTGGGCCAGCACCGTCACGCGGTGCTCGAAGGGGGCTACGACTTGGACGTGAAGAGTCCCGGGCATGTCCCGAAGCAGCACCTGACCACCTCGCCCGGCGATGACCACGTTTCCTTCAAGGGCAAGGTGGCGGATCACCATTCCGACCATGTCGACATAGTCCTTCAGGGTTACGGCAAAGGATGGTAGAGCGGGGGAGAAGAACCCTCCAAATGGACTGCCCACCGATGATGCAGCTTCCCGCCGCTGGGTCTCGGCAGTGCCTGGCAGAGGAGGCATGGCATAGACGGCGTGCAGTACCCGGTCTGCCAGGTCTCTGCGCCCTTCGTAGGCGAGCTCCTGCAAGGCGACTTTGGGCACCCCCCCCCTCCTCCGCTGCCCGGTGGATGATCTCCTGGTCCACCAGTCAAGAGCCGAGCGTCTTGGCTACCCGGGCCGCGGTCTCGCAGCCAAGGCTGGCCAATTGTCTGGAGACAGTGATCACACTCATGTTGGTCCGGAGTTGCTTCTTGGCCGGCGATTAGGAGGTTGGGCGAAGATCATACGCCCCTGAGCCGTCTGGAGGACCTTGGTGACCGTGGCGTCCACGATCTGGTCCATGTACTTTCTCCCATCCTCCACGACCACCATCGTCCCGTCGTCCAGATAGCCTACACCTTGATTCTGCTCCGTCCCCTCTTGGATGATGCGCACCTTGAGCGTCTCTCCGTGGAGGACCGCGGTCTTCACGGCGTTGGCCAGTTCATTGATGTTCAGCACCCTGACACCTTGCAGCTGGGCTACCCGGTTGAGGTTGTAGTCATTGGTGATGATGGGGCAGTTCAGGTTCTTGGCCAGTTGTACCAGTTTGCCGTCGGCGTCCCTCATCTCCTCCACATCCATGTTGGTGACACGGACGGGCACCATGGACTCCTGCTGCAGCTTGCTCAAGATGTCCAACCCTCGGCGACCTCGCTTGCGGCGCAGAGCGTCGGAGGAATCGGCGATGTACTGGAGTTCATCGAGGATGAACCTGGGTACGAGCAGAGTCCTCTCGATGAATCCAGTCTGGCTGATATCGGCAATGCGTCCGTCGATGACAACGCTGGTGTCGAGCAGAACGACGTTGTCGTCAGAGCTTCGAGGCTTGCTCTTGCCGATAGAGGAACTCCACAGATACTGGAAGTCGTCGGCCCGCATGATCATGATGCTCATGCCGAGAAGGCCGAAGGCAAGGCTAGACAGAAGTGGCATCACCGTCCGAAAGTTCGAGGGCAGAAATGACAAGCTGAAGGCCAGTGGCAGTGAGATTACCAGCCCAGCCGCCATGCCGATGATCCCCATGAATAGGTGACGAGCCGGAATCTGCTTGATCTTCCGACGGGCCCAGAGCGCCGGTCTTATGGTGCACCAGGGTGTCACCAGCAGGCCCAGGCCAGCCCCCGCTATAGCCAATGCCAATGCGGGACGGAGATAGGGTACCGTGAAAGCATCGGCTGCTCCAGATCTCGTCGCTATGTAGTCACCCACACCCCAACCCACTCCAGACAACAGGATCATGCCCACGATTCGCAATGTGAGTTCTGTCCGCTTCATACGCTACCTCCGGATCGCCTGCGGGTCAGTCCCCATATAGCAAAAAGAGTGTACCGTAGAGTACACTCATGTCAGAGAAACACCCGCTGGCGTTGACCTTCTCGCGCTTATCGTCCCCACATGGACGCGGTACAGACAATGAATGAGATGAGTCCTTACACGGGCGCTCCCTCAACGGGAAACCCAATCCTCAGCGGAGACTCCGGTCACGCTCCCCAGGTGGCCCTCCTGACATGTAGCGGTCTCTCGGCGCTACTGGGGACCGACGGTATTCGGTACCAGACGTGCTGGCTTTGCACTAATACTACCAAATTCCTGGGTGCGTGTCAAGGACGACCGGGGGTGAGACGGTGGAA
>CAYGQI010000129.1:0-5363 GCA_964351925.1 uncultured Anaerolineales bacterium
ATGAAGGAGTGCTCGGCTCTGAGGGAAGGGTGAGTAGCCTGACCACGGTAGATGGGATCGAGGGATGGCACGTGGTCGTACTCCAGGATGAGGTACTCGGCGTTATAGCGCTCAGCCACCTGCACGATTCCGGTGACTTCCTCATTGGGAATGACGATGGCAGGTCGATGGGTGAAGTAGTAGTAGGCTGGAGGATCCACCACCATGACCACTGGCCCTTCGGGTGCATTCTCATCCAGCCAGCGAGAGACGGTCACGTAGCCTGTGTTGGCCTGGTTCCACAGGGGCAACAACTCGACAGGTTCGAGTGACAGAAACACGGACCGGCAGTAGTCGAAGAGGCTGATGGTGATCACGACTGCGGTCAAGCCGATGCGGAATACTCTCCTTGCCGTAGGGGGGTGCCAGGTGCGTCTTCGACGCGCCACCCACCCCACCGCCGTATCTATGCCAGGTATAGTGGACGCGAACAGGAAGGGCAGCAGGGCGCCTGTGGAATGAAGCATGCTGGCGTGGGTGCTGGGAAAGGTGAAGACGAGTGTCATCGCCAGGTAGAGCGTGCTGGCATAGACGAAGAAAGGCAGGTACTGCCGACGTGAGCGGAGCTGCCACAGCCCTACCAGGGCCACGGGGGCCAGGTGGAACTGGAGGGCGCCCAGCAACACTGCCAGGTTGTGAAGGCCGGCCGATAGTTTGGACTGGATGATGGCACGCCAGCCCCAGGCCAGGTAGCTTCCCAGGCTGAGGTCCGCCGAGTAACTGAACAGGTCGGCATAGCTCCGCAGGAAGATGGTCTTCGTGCTTGCTCCGGACAAAGGGCTGCCGATGACCGTCCAGTTGCGCCAGAACCAGGGCCCCATGATCAGCAGATACCCGGCCAGTGCTGCCAGGAGCCAGGCGACGCAGTTGGCCAGGGTGACCGCCTTGCTGTCGGACCCCTCTGCGAGGGAACCTTGGACACCCTCACGGCGTTGGCGCCAGAGGATGATGATCAGCAGGAGAGCGAAGGCTGGCCAGAGCAGCAGGCCGTCTGCCCGGGCCAGATGGCTGAGGCCGATCAGCAGACCGGTAAAGAGGGCGTACCTGGATTGGTGCTTGTCCCACAACAAGTGCATAGTCAACAGGCTCAGCCCGGCGGTTACGGCGAACGGGGCGAAGTTGTCCGGGCAGGCCCAGTACTTGAGATAGAAGGGGGCGAAAGTGGTGAGGATGGCGGCTAGCCAAGCGTAGTCGCGTCTGGCCTGCGCGCGCCATGAGATGTAGTAGGCCAGCAGAGGAGGGAGGGAGGACAGCATCACAAATGGTATCTGCGCGGCGCGGTAGGAGACCCCAAACACGGCGAAGGATACAGTTGCGATGATCGAAGTGAGCGGCATCCAGTACAGGTTGCTGGGATGCGTGACGGCGGCAGGCTTGTCCAGGTAGTTCCAGATGAAGTCCGCGACGAAGCCGCGACCGAGGTGCAGGTTCTCGGCCACGTTGTAGTAGTAGTAGGCGTCAAAATAGTGGGGTTGCCTCTGGGGTAGTGCGAGCGCCAGCCTCACTCCCGCGGCCAGGAGGAACACGGCCAGCAGGTCCCGTGCAAGTCGGTTGTGACGGTGTGCTGGAGCCATGGCCTGCAACCTGCGCTCCCTCAACTATCTCGCTGGAGGACGCGGTAAATGGTGACCAGCTCGTTGGCAAAGACGGGCGAGAGATGCGCCGAATCACTGGGGTGGAAATCGCCCAGCAGTGCCTCTCGCGGACCGTAGAACACGTAGGCGATGTCGTATGCTTCCAGGAGTTCCGCTCGCCAGGCGTCTGGTGTCTCCCCCTGGAAGAAGCGATCGACCATGTCGATCTTTTCCTCGCATCGCGCTGTCTCGGCCCAGTAGCCCACGAAGACCCTGTGGTTGATGCGCGCAGGGATGTAGCTTCCTGTGCCGTAGGCAGCTAGAACGGTGTCGGTGGGCGCGGTCTCCTCCGCCAGCCAGTTGATGGCCTCATTCTCTTCCCGCTCATGGAAGAAAGGGTACGGGTGCTGAACGGAAGTGGCAGCGAGGCTGGCTACGATATAGAGGTTGGAGGGCACGGTGGACACGAGCACCAGGAAGACGACGAAGTTGCTGAACCTACGCCGGGAGAAGGGTTGCCCTCTGAGGGTGACCAGCTTCCTTACCCTTCTTGATTGCTCCAATCGGGGCAGATAGTAGGAGTACAGGCCGACCGTGGCCATGATGCTGAGGGGGACGTGAACGCCTTCCACCATCCTCCGCTGCTGCTTCAAGGGAGCATAGAGCAAGAGAGCTACTACCAGCACCCAGAGCAGGGGCAGCAGGCCGTCGGCTTCTGCTTTTCTGGCTTGCTCCAGCATGGCGGGCAGGGCCAGAATAAGAAATGGGCCGTAGCTGATCAGATAGTGAACGGGGTGAGGCGAAGGGCTGCCGGACTGGGCGGCCCAGGTGCCGAAGATCGGGTTGGTGGCGAATACGTACTCGTAGTAGATGAAAACGGGCAGGGCCATGACGCCAATGATCACTATACCCACCAGTTCGCGGAAGGGCAGACGCCGTTCCGCCCGGATGATGACCAGAAGCCAGATGCCCAGCGTCCCGGCGACGATGAGGAGGTTGTAAGGGTGCACGATGGCGAGGATCAGGCCCGCCAGGCCGGCCAGGCCCGCGTATCTCCAGCGCTGGGTTCTGTGCAGGAGCAGACACAGCATGAATATGAGCAGCAACAAACAGGCGCCTGCAGCGAAGTGTGGGAAAGTAAGCAGGGTGAAGAAAATGTGCGCTTCAGGCATCTTGAAGTCCATAAGATCGAATCCCAAGATGGAGAAGCGGCCCGTGAGGAGGACGACCCAGCCGAACCCGGCCGAGAAGCAGACCAGAAGATAGGCCACGAGACGCCGCCTGCGGTCTTCGAGAAAGAAGGCGATGAACACGTAGGCAGATAGCAGCAGGAGGAACCCGAAGACCACCCTCGATAGGTGCCACATCCACATCACAGGCAGGCCGGTGACGGCGCACACCCAGCCCAGGGCCAGAAAGAAGCCACCCACGAAGGCACCATCGTGATCCTCTGAGGTGAAGGGTATCTGGTACAGAAGTCTGCCTTCTGCTCCCTGGCGCATCTTGGCCAGGTACCCGTGGGCGTCCTCGAAGTTCATCACCACCCCGCCAAACTCCCAACCGGGCGCGCCCCGCAGGTATCCCGTGGCATAGGGGAGAAAAGTGACGGCGACGGCAACAACACCGATGAGGGCGGCGAGTCTTAGTTCCTTGGTGCTGATGTGCGGCATCGCTTGCTCTTCAGACATAGGGCTGGATGTCATCCTATGGAGTGAGTTGGCTGCCTCTGTGCCCCAGGACGAACCGGCTGGTGGTGGAGGACATGCACCTATAGTGCCACACACGGGCTTGCAGGGCAAGGCGGACGGAAGAGGGCGCACTCTCATGCTTCTCCAAGGGGACTCTCCTGGTCGAGTGATTCCCACAAGACGGCAGCCGTGGACAGCCAGAGGAGGATCAGTCCGAAGAACGGCAATCCCATGGACACCGGATTACGCAACAGAGATTCGTCTCTGGCCACCAGGTTGGTGAAGAGGTCCTGCAAACGGGGAAAGCTGACGCAGACGGCACTGATGATGCTCGACACCATCCAGCGCATCCTCATCTGCCCCTGCAAAGCGTATTTGAGCAGTACCGCATAGGGGAAAACCAGCAAGACGAACAAGTCGACCCAGCCAATATTGGAAACGAGGGGGAGGGTGGCGACGATGAGGGCGAACTCCAAGTCAGTCCTGGGGGTGCGCGCCCTGCCATGCCAGAGCACGAGGATCACTCCTGACACCAGCAGGGCCGACGCCGACAAGGTCAGCGCTTTCCATAGCGCTGGATCATGAACGAGGGGGTCGGCATAGGGGTTCTCCACGAGCAAAAGGCTCAGGAAACCACCCAGAGACTGGTTGGCAGGATTTGGCCTTGGTTGCGCCAGCGAAGGTAGCACCGAGGCCAGGTACGTCCGATGAGGACCCGCTCCTACGATCACCAGCCCGAGGATGGCCACGATGGAGATTGTGCCTACCGCCGTGAGGCCGAGAGCGTACCTTCTCCTCCAGAAGGCGTAAGGTAGCAGGAGCACGGGGATGATCTTGATCATGGTGGCTACGCCGAGGGCCAAGCCTGCCAGTACCTGGCGATCCCTGGCGCACAGCCAGTAGGTGACTGCCAACAGCAGCAGGATGACGATGTTCACCTGCCCCTTGTAGAGGGTGAACAGGGCGGGCGGGAAGAGGAAGGCCAGTATCCACAGCAAGGGAAGTATCCCGCTGTGGCGGCTCAGATTCAGGGCTCGTGAGATGATGACCAGACACAGTCCATATAGCGCCATGTTGAGAAAGAACCAAACTTGCGCCGCCTGCTGCATGGGTAGAGCTGTGAGGGGCACGAAGACGATGGCTAGCAGCGGGGGGTAGATGTAGTAGCTCTCGTTGAGGGGCAACCCGCGTGCCTGGACCTCTTCCGCTTGCTGCCGGACATCGTAGAAGTCCTTTCCCGAGCGAAGCATGTCGGCAGCGATGTAGTAGGCCTTGAAGTCTATGCCTCCCACTGTTCCCGTGCCACGTGCATGGTCCAACGAGTCGTTCAGTCCTCTGATGGCATAAAGGGGCAGCACCAGGATGACGAAGATAACGATCAGGCTCACAGTCAGCAGCTTCCGGGGGGTCATACTCCGCATGGTCCGCTCTCCCCTAGGCCACCCAGCCCCACATGGCGAACTGGCCGCACAGATAGAGGAGCAGAGCAACGGAGGGATAGACGATGAGCCTCTGCACCCGCGGGTTTCTGCCCCACCGGCCCCACAGCATGAACGCTGGGAAGAGGACCAGGACGTAGCGAGACATGCTTACCAGCGGCTGTATGGTGGTCCTTCTGAGCATCAGGGCGCATAGGGTGACCGCCATGTAGAGCCCGTACTCGCGCGGCAGTCCCCGAAACGAGAGGACGGTCATAGCGAGGAAGACACCAGCCATGCCTAGGTTGAGAACACTGATGAAGCTGCCCTCTGAGGAGAGAATCCCCTGACAGGTAGCGATGATGTTGTCCCAGGGCCATACGAACTGGGCATAGAGCTGGGTCTGGTAGGTACTCATCAGCGGTGCGGAGCCTACCGCCAGGTACTGGTAGGCCATGAAGAGGACAGCTCCCAGCGGTATGATGAGAGGCCCCAGCACGTCCGGCCTGAGTCGAGAAGGGTGCAAGCTTCTGTCCCGGAGGTACATGTACAGCAGCGGGACCACGAGCACGATTCCCTGTAGCCTGGTAAGCGACGCGAGGAACCCCAGGGTCCCGGCCAGCCACCAGCGCTTCTCGTGTGCG
>CAYGQI010000130.1:0-5246 GCA_964351925.1 uncultured Anaerolineales bacterium
GGCATCGTCCTTTCCCGCAGCGTGCTGCTATACCTAGAGGGCCTAGTGTTACTTACCGGCAGACCACGGACTGCCCTACAATGCTCGAAAGGAACCTTTCGGGCGTTTTCTTTTGCTGGGAGCAAGTAGCCCGAGAGAGCACAGGGCCGCTGTGTTCCTCATCGAAGGTGCGGAAGCGGCGCGGCCTGTGTCTCTTGTACGATCGCGCGTGAGGAGCAAACAGTCGTGCTGAAACTGGTGTCCAGGTTTGGAGGCGACCCTAACCAGAAGGAACTGGACCGCCTCCAACCGCTGGTGCAAGAGGTCGGGGAGCTGGAAGCCCAGGTCAAAGACCTCACCGATGGGCAACTGAGCGGCCAGACCGAGGAGTTGCTGCGCAGGCTGAGGGCGGGTATCTCGCTGGACGACTTGCTCCCCGAGGCTTTCGCCGCCGTCAGGGAGGCCTCCAAGCGCACCACCTCCATGCGCCACTTCGACGTGCAGATCCTGGGCGGCATCTTCCTCCACCAGGGCAAGGTGGTGGAGATGAAGACCGGTGAAGGCAAGACCCTGGTGGCCACCCTTGCCCTCTACCTGAACGGCCTGACCGGCCGGGGTGCCCATCTGATCACCGTCAACGACTACCTGGCCCGGCGCGATGTGCAGTGGATGGGGCCTATCTATCACCTGCTGGGGCTTACCGTCGGCCTGCTTCAGCAGGGCGAGGGCGCCGCCTTCCTCTTCGATCCAGAGTACGCCCGGGGCGACTTCAAATACCTCCGCCCTGTAGACCGCAAGGAAGCCTACGCGGCCCATATCACCTACGGCACCAACCACGAGTACGGCTTCGACTACCTCCGAGACAACCTGGCCTTCACTCTGGATCGGCGCGTGCAGCGTGAACTCAGCTATGCCATCATCGATGAGGTGGACAACATCCTCATCGATGAAGCGCGTACCCCGCTCATCATCTCCGGGCCTTCCGACGAGCCTCTGGAGGAATACAAGCGTTTCGCCCGTATCGCTCGCAAACTCCGGGCAAACATCGACTACGAGCTGGACGAGAAGGAGAGAAACGTCATTCTCACCGAAGCCGGCCTGGCCAAGGTGGAGGCTGAGACCGGGATCGAGAACATCTACGACGAGGCCAACTCCCAGTACGTGCACTACATGGAGCAAGCCCTGAGGGCACAGGCCCTGTTTCACAAAGACCGAGACTACATCAAGCAGGGCCAACGCATCGTCCTCGTCGATGAGTTTACGGGGCGCCTCATGGCAGACCGGCGCCTCAGTGAAGGGCTGCACCAGGCGATAGAGGCCAAGGAGGGGGTCCCCGTCAGGGAGCGGATGATGACGCAGGCCACCATCACCCTCCAGAACTACTTCCGGATGTACGAGAAGCTGGCAGGCATGACGGGCACTGCCGCCACCGAGGCCGAGGAACTGGACAAGATCTACAAGCTGGACGTCGTAGTCCTACCGACCAACGTGGAGTACATGGCCCACGCTCCCGGCTCGCGGCTCCTCGTAGACCGCCGGAGGGAAGACGGGACCGACGTCGTGGTCTACTGTGACCGCGACGATCCTGACGAGGTGGTCTTCTACAGGCGCGCCGACTACCAGGATGCGATCTACAAGTCAGAGAAGGCCAAGTGGGAGGCCATAACCACGGAGATTGAAGAGCTTTACCACGCGGGCCGACCCGTGCTGGTGGGCACCACCTCCGTGGAGAAATCGGAGCACCTCAGCACGTTGCTGCAGGCGAAGGGCATTCCCCACGAAGTCCTGAACGCCAAGAACCACACGCGGGAGGCAGCCATCATCGCGCGGGCAGGCGAGCCCAAAGCGGTGACCATCGCCACCAATATGGCCGGGCGCGGTGTGGACATCAAGCTCGGTGGCGAGCTGTCGGAAGAGACCATCAGGGCGGCGCACCGCTTGCTGAGAGGTCGAGGCATAGACCCCTACCATGCGTCTCAGGCCCAACTCTACAGCGCCATCTCCGAGGTAGAGCCTGACTACGTGCGTCGACGGGAGCAGGCTCTCCAGGTTGGCGGTCTGCACGTCCTGGGCACCGAACGACACGAAGCGCGGCGCATCGATAACCAGCTACGTGGCCGAGCCGGCCGTCAGGGTGAGCCGGGATCTTCCCGCTTCTTTCTGTCCCTCGAGGACGATCTGATGCGGCGCTTCGGGGGCCCCTCCGTGGCCGGCCTGATGGACAGGCTCGGTGTGGAAGAGGACATACCCATCGAGCACGGCATGGTCAGTAAGACCATCGAAGGAGCTCAGACCAAAGTAGAAGGCTACAACTTCGACATTCGCAAACACCTCCTGGACTACGACGACGTGCTGAATCGCCAGCGCGAATTGATCTACGGCCGAAGGTACAGATTCCTCACCAGCAACGACCTGGAAGCGGAGCTGTGGGACATGCTGGAGAGCGAGTTGGACAGGAACCTGGAGGAGGTATCGAAACAAAACGGCGATGAGGTCGCGCTCTTGACCTACCTCAACGATGTGCTACCTCTCTCCCTGGCCGCTCCCGACAGTCCGTTCCCCAATCAGTTCCCCTTCCTGGGCAAACTGACCTGCTCTCCTCCCTTCACGGTGCTGTTCCTGGCCCATCAGCTGGCTGCCCTGCCCCGCGAGGCGTTATCCGAAACCCTCGTTGAACTGTCCAACCAGGCCAGCGATGAATACCGACAACACTTGCTGGAGAGCGTGGTCCAGGACCCCTTCGACAGCGCCCTCGACCAGTACCGCAAGACCCTCTCCACCTACTCAGAGTTGTTGGAGAACAAGGTAGATGACTACACCAGCCTGATGGAGGAGCAGGACAGGGACTTGAACAGCCAGGACCTGCTTCCCTACGTGCAGAGCGTTTTCCCTATCCCGCTCAACGTCAAGCCTGGCGAGTTGAGAGGCCTATCGATCCCCGATGCCACAGACTACCTCGCGGAGCAGCTGGAGCGCGCCTATCACCAGGAACTGTGCGACAAGCTGCTGCGATCGGTGCTGGCCCGTACACCCCCGACCCTCAAGTTGGATCAAACCAAGCTGGCAGACACCGCTTTGGAACACCTGGAGGCGCTTCTGTCCCGTTCCTCTGGAGACGACGAGGCCACGCAGAAGAGACTGAGCAACATAGCCCAGGGCAAGGGGGCACTGCTCGACGTCCTTCTCCAAATGAACACCCAGGCAAGCCTGGACTTGGGTGCCCTGCGAGACGTCCTCGTCGAGGCCATAAGCGTCGCTTACGATCGTTGGGCCACGCGGCAGCTGGAGGAAATGAGCAGCGCCGTCACCGAGCGAGCCGCCCGGCTCCGCGCCGCATCCGATGACGACCTTTTGCCCGTCTTGATGGAGCTAGTCTACAGCGAGAGGGCCGACTTCGACAAAGGGCACCTCAAACGTGTGTCCTTCGCCCCACGCTTCCCGCTGCCCTTCTTGGCCCTGCCCCTGTTCAAGACTCTGCGGCGGGAAGACCTGCGCGAGATTATCCTGGAGCAACTGGAGGCTGCTCTCCTGGCTCGTCAAGACAGCTGGGGGCGCCAGGAATTGGCACGCATGGGACAGAGCAGTCTGAGTGATCTGGAAGATGATTTGTACGAAGGCCTGGCTCAGCACCTGGGAGCGTCCATCATCGAGCAGGCAGAGGAGCACACCATCGGTCAACTCGATCCGGAAGTGCACGAGCAGGTGAGAGCTTACCTGGGCCTGAGAGAGATGGAGGGCGTCAGACTGGGCGATCTCGATCTCTACGAACCCCTGGTCGCCCATCTCGAGCAGCAATTGGGGGCAACGCTCGCCGACTCCGGCGTCGACCTGGAAGAGGGACTCTCCCGCGAGATCGAGGCCTACCTTCTCGCCCAAGGCTACTTCGAGGACCAGCGCGCCAGGGAGGAATTGGCGCACAGACCCATCTCAGATCTGGACCAGATGGTGAGAGAGAGCATCGCACAACTCCTGGGCCAGGAGGAGTTGGCTGCGCTTGCAGAGACGCCAGTGGCCAACTGGGACGAGGATTCGCGTCGGCGTGTCAAGGAGTACCTCCAAAGCCAGGGCCACTTCGTGGACGAACAAAGGGTCCAGCGTTTCTTCGTCCACGGGAGCCTGGAGGAACTGGGGCAGGAGACAGCTCAGCAAACCTGTGCCTACCTGGTCAGAAACCGGTTGGAGAAATGGGAGAGCCGTACGATCGCCTCGCTGAAGGGGGACCTTCGGGAGACCGTTCTTGGCCACTTGCAGCGTCAGGGGCTGCTGGTGGACGAGGCCAAGCGTGAGCAGCTCAAGGAGCACACCGTTGCGGACCTCGACCAGGCGACGGAGGGAGGACTGACGCGCCACCTGGGACAGCGACAACTGGAGGCGGCGGGCAGCATCTCCCAGCTACCTCAGGAGGCCCTGGATCACCTTGTGCGTCGTCTCCGCGAATCGGACCACTTCACCGATCAAGAGCTGCTGCGCTCCGTGCAGCAGGCCAAGGTGCCGGAAGAGCTGAGAGATGTCTATGAGGTCATACTGGACGGCCTCCTGACAGACCTGTGGAGAGAACTGGACGGCAAGCTGATCGGGGAGCTGGCCCCCTATGTCCAGGAGATGATCCGTCGCTACCTGCGCGACACTGACTACTTCCTGGACGAGGAGAGAGTGGATCAGTTCGACAACCTCACCCTGTCCACTCTCGACGCCGGTACCGTGCGGGAGCTGGAGCAGCGAGTGGGGGACCGCATCGCGGCCTCGCTGGAGCAGCGGAAGTTCGCGACCCTCGACCAGGAGGTCATGGACCGCATCCTGCACTACCTGGACCTCGAGGGTCTGTTCAAGAAAAAGAAGAAGAGGGAACAGCTCGTCAAGCAGAGTCTGGCCGAGCTGGACAAACCCATCAGAGATGGCATCGCCTACCACCTCGGCAGAGAGCGTCTGGCTGAACTGAGAGAAGTGAAGTTCGCCAGTTTGCCAGAAGACGTTCGCCAAGAGGTGTGGCAACACTTGAGAGACACCGGCTACTTCTTCGACTCAAAGAAGGAAGAGTATCTGGAGATCGAGGAGGTGAAGAACTTCGACACGGAGCTGCGCCGTGGGCTGCGCACTGCCCTCAAGCGAGACGTGGAGGAACTGCTCTCGCAGCACACGGTGGGAGAACTGCCCGAGGAGATGCAGGCCGCCATTCGCCGGCATCTTGAGCAGGGGGAATACTTTGTCGACCGTGACCGTCTCGCCCAATTCCTGTCCTCGTCCGCCAGCGACCTGGAACCCGAGAC
>CAYGQI010000131.1:0-5218 GCA_964351925.1 uncultured Anaerolineales bacterium
TGCTAGTTCAGCTCTGACTCGCCTGTAGAGTTCCAGATACTCCTCGTTGGGGAGAGACGTGCGCACATCGTAGCAGTCCTGGAACTCACTTCCCAAGGGCGCGTCGGCGATGTGATCTTCGTACCTGGCCAGGATCTTGAGGGCCAGTTCATTGGCCGCCTTCCGTGTCAGCCCCATGCAAGAGCAGGCGTGTCCAACCTCGGCGGCCAAGCGGGCCTCCAGGGGAGTGGCCCGATTCTTGTGCTTGTTGCGGGCTGGTGCCGCCTCCCAGAGATTGGCCCCGGACACGGTGCTGGTCAGCGCATGAGCCGCCGCCTCGTAGAGCACCATTTCCGTTGCCGGGCCTGCGTTCAGAAAGCCATTGGATACGGAGATGATCTTGCTGTTTCTGGCCACGGCCTGATGGCTCGCACTGGCGACCCACAAGAGCTCTCGGGTGGTGCCTGACGTGTAGTGGATGTGGAAGGGGAAGTTCATCTGATAGTGCGCCTGGTGCACCAGCAGACCCATGAGATGGTAGGCTACCTGCAACACAGCGGTTCCCTCAGCCCGGCCTGCGTAGCCACCAAAGATCGGCCCCGTGAGGCTCCCCGTGAAGCAACCGAATTGCTGGTAGTGCGCCACCTTGTTCAACAGCGCGTTGTCGATTTTCAGCTCCGTCAGTCCGCCGACCAAGCGGCTGTCAGTGGTCCTGACCCCCCAGTCAGACTGGCTAACCGAGATCTGAGCCACGTCAGACTCTGCCGTTCCCGCCGCCACCAGGAAGATCCCCGGACGCCCCACCAGCCTAGCTGCCTCGCGGAGACTCATGGCATGTTCCAAACTCCCCGCCAACTCCGTGGGTGTCTTGGCCTTGATCTTGAGGCCCATGCTCTCCTCGAGGATCGGTGCACAAAAACCGTCGGCCAGGGGCTCTTTCAGGTAGGCCACGCACATGGGCAGGAAGAGCTCTTCGTCGCAGGAGATGTCCGGGCTGAAGATCACGAAGGGAGGCTCCTCGTCCTCCACATCCCTTTTTCTCAGCCGACGGCTGTCCTTTCCCGAGCCAACCAGGTATTCGCCAGGAATCAGGTACAGTGCCTCCCGGATCTCGCTCTCGTCGAAGGTGATAATACGATGGGTGTCCACGCATAGCACACCCACCTCCAGAAAGAACTCCAGTCCCGCCTGCCACACCGCGTCCGCCAACCCATCATCGCTGGGGATAGGGGTCCCAGGATCGTACTCTATGCTGTGTTTTTTGATAACCTCGCGCATCTTGGGCAGAAAGCGCTCCATGGTGAAGGCCTCGTCCTCACAAAAAGGCCCCGTGCGTGCACGCTCTAGGATCTCCCACATCCTATAGGGTGGCGCTGGCATGGCCCCTCCTCGCCTCCATCGCCCTGTCCAAGGCCGTCACGGCCTGCATGGCGTTTTCCGCCCACGAATCGGCGCCAATCTCCTCTGCCCATTCCGCCGTTACCGGCGTGCCTCCCACCATGACGAGGAACCGGTCGCGCAGCTTCATGTCCTTCAATAGCTCCACTATCTCCTGCTGACCAGGCATCGTCGTGGTCATGAGCGCCGAGGCACCTATGACATCGGCTTCGAATTCCTGTGCCTTCTTGATGAAATCCAGGGCATTGACGTCGGCCCCCAGATCGTGAACTGCATACCCGTTCACCTCCAGGAGCAAGGCCACGATGCTCTTGCCGATCTCGTGGATGTCTCCTTCCACCGTGCCGATGACCACGGTGCCCTTTTGCCGCCGTTTCTCCCGCAGCTGTTCAAGATGGGGGGCTAGCGGCTCCAACGCCTTCTGCATCGCCCTGGACGCCAGCATCATCTCAGGAAGGAAGACCTCCATACGCTCGAAACGATCGCCCACCTCCCTGATAGCGTCCGTCAAGGCATCCACCACCGTCAGAGGATCCACCTCCGCCGCCATGGCCTGTTGGACCAGGGCTAGAGCATCCTCGTCCTCACCATCTTGCACCGCCTGCACCAACCTCTGGACAATCTCCATAGCAAGCTCCCTCCTCAATAGCATGGGCCTCAACCGGGGTCTCTCTCGGCGGCCCGTTCTCTTCCGCCGCGGCTAGCCACCCAGTCCGGCACTCGCACATTATAGTCTATCTGCAGTCGGGCAGCAACGGATGCCCTCCATGAGGATCACAAAGGCCCCGCGCAATGGGAGACGCGCCCTGATCGCTGAATCGCCCGGGCTTGCCCGCACGACCGCCCCTTGTAGCACGCCCCTGGCTATGCTACAATCGCCCGAGGGAATGGAGAGGGCAGAAAGCAGCTACGGATGAGAGCACCCGGGCCTTCTTGAAACTCCCGGACCCGCTGGATGGCTCAACCGATGGCGGTGCCACCTCTGCCCTGGCCAGCGCTGTGGTGGCGCCCTTTTCCATCGGCAAGCGGGGATTGGAGCCAGAGGCCTTTCCCCGCCAAATGGCCCCAAGCAGAGAGGCTGCCGCAGGAGTTGTCTGGGGGCGCGCGCGACGACTCGCCAACCTTTGCAGCTGAGCGGTACGCCCACCGGCTCCCCAAGGCCAGCGACGAGCAGAAGAGGGCACCCCGCCTGGCGATCCAGCAAGCGGTCGTTCAGGCGGCCCGGGTTCCCTTGTCCGATCTGCCGGCTGCCGTTGGACCTTCACTCGGGACTGGCACAGACTTGAGCAGACAGGGGGGAGGATGAAGAAAGTCCTGCTATGCGAGCCCAACATAAGCGAGGGAAGAGACGCGGAAGTCGTGGAGCAGGTCCTTGATCAGGTCCGCCGGGTCGAGCAGGTGAAGATCATTGACTATTCCTCCGACGCCGATCACAACCGCTCCGTGCTGACCTATCTTGGCGAACCTGAGCCGGTGCTGGAGGCGACCAAAGCCATGGCAGCGAAGGCGCTGGAGTTGATAGACATGAGGAAACAGCGAGGTTCGCATCCACGGCTGGGTGCTGTGGACGTGGTGCCCTTCGTGCCGGTGCGCAACCTTGAGACCAGCGAGGCCGTAGATGTTGCCCGCCGCTTCGGCAAGTTCGTGGGAGGCCTGGGCGTGCCCGTCTACTACTACGAAGCAGCGGCAACCAGGCCCGAGAGAGAGCAGTTGCCCCATATCCGCAAGGGCCAGTACGAGGGGCTGGCGGAGAAGCTGAAGGACCCAGCGTGGGTGCCCGATGACGGTCCGGCAACCTTCAACGCCAGGTCTGGCGCGCTTGTGACGGGTGCGCGCTTCCCGCTGATCGCCTTCAATGTGAACCTGCGCACCTCCAACCTCTCCATCGCCGAGCGGGTCGCCAGAGCCGTACGGCATATTGATGGCGGCTATCGCCATGTGAGGGCCATGGGGTTGTCCCTGGAGAAGGAGGGCATGGTCCAGGTCTCGATGAACCTGGTCAACTATGCCAAGACTCCCATCCCCCGCGTGTGGGAGACCATCCGCTGCGAATGCGCGCGCTACGGTGTCAGCATTGCGGGTACTGAGCTTGTGGGCCCGGTGCCGCTGGGCGCCGTGGAAGAGGTGCTCAAGTACTATCTACAGGCCCACGACTTCTCATCGGAGCAGATCATCGAAACCGCTCTGATTGACTAGCCTGGCCGCGCGGCTGCTCGTTCACGGCGTTCTAGGCCCACTCTGCGGTTGAAGTAGGTCCTTCAAGAGCGAACTGGGTACTTCCCGTTGACTACTCCACTTGAAAGGGAGAAAGGAGAATGGTGATGCCAGCACAGATCCTCTATTCGGTGAAGGCCCAGCGCGGGCCAACGCTGCGCTGCAAGGGCTGGAAGCAGGAGTCGCTGCTGCGTATGCTGGAAAACAACATGGAGAACGCAGAGGCGCCGGAGAGGTTGGTGATTTACGGCGGCATGGGCAAGTGCGCGCGCAACTGGGAAAGCTTCCATGCCATCGTGGAGGAGCTGAAGAACCTGGAGAACGACGAAACCCTGGTCATGCAGTCTGGCATGCCCGTGGCGATCTTCAAGACTCATCGTCTAGCACCACGCGTGCTGATGGCCAACACCAATATCATCAAGCCGACCTGGGAGATCTTCTACGACCTTCAGGACAGGAATCTGACCATGTTCTCTCAGTACACGGCCGGGCCCTGGGAGTACATCGGCACCCAGGGCGTGATCCAGGGCACCTTTGAGACTTTGGGGGCTATCGGCAATCAACACTTCGCTGGCTCGCTTGTCGGTCGCATCTACTTCACCGCCGGCCTGGGCGGCATGGGCAGGAACCAGCCGCGCGCCATGACCATGCACGGCGGAGTCTGCGTGGTGGTGGATGCCAATCCAGCCATGATCGAACGCGCTCTCGCGCGGCATTTCCTGGATGCTCAAGCTGGCTCGCTGGAGGAAGCGATCGACCTGGCGGAAGAGGCCAAGGCCCAGAGGCGTCCCCTGGGTGTCGGCGTCCATGGCAATGCGGCGGAGATGTTCCCCAAAGCGCTGGAGGCAAACTGGAAGCCCGACATCGTCTCCGAGATGTGTCCTTGCCACGATCCGTTCTCCTACATCCCCGCCGGATACACACCGCAGGAAGCGGCAGAGTTGCGCGCAACCAACCGCCCACGGTACCTGGAGAAAGCTCGCGAGTCCATGAAGCGCCAGTTGCGAGCGATGATCGAGTTTCACCACCACGGCGTGCAGGCTTTTGAGTACGGCACAAGCATCCGCAAGGAGTGTCGCGATGCCGGCATGCCCCGAGAAGAGGCGATGACCATACCGGGCTTCGTGGCCGCCTACATCCGGCCGCTGTTCTTACTCGGGCGCGGTCCCTTCCGCTGGACCTGTCTCTCTGGCGAAGCCAGCGACCTGGCCACGCTGGACGATCTCGTCCTGGAGATGTTCCCCTACGACAAGACCACGGCGAGATGGATCCAACTGGCTCGGGAGCATCTTCCCATCGAGGCCCTGCCAGCGCGGGTTTGCTACCTGGGCTTCGGCGAACGCAAGGCCTTCGCCCTGAGGGTGAACGGCATGATCCGCGAGGGCCGGTTGGCCGGGCCCGTAGCCTTCTCGCGCGACAACCTGGACTCAGGGTCCATCGTCAACCCCACCTTCGAATCGGAGAATATGAACGACGGCAGCGATCTGATCTCCGACTGGCCCTACCTCAACGCTCTGTTGAACACAGCAGCCATGGCTGACCTGGTCGCCATCCAGGCCAACTACTCCATGGGCGAGGCGGTCCACACCGGGGTGACGATGATCGCCGATGGCAGCGAGGAGGCCGA
>CAYGQI010000132.1:0-5188 GCA_964351925.1 uncultured Anaerolineales bacterium
TGAAAGGGATCAACATAGATCATCTTGGATGCAGCTATCTGGAACGCATCATGACCCAGCCATGTGATGTTCTCCAACATGAATCGCCTCCTCGGTCCCTTTGGCGTGACAAGCTCCAGCCTTCAGGACGCCGTTCCTGCTACCGCCGGCACGCAGGACTCTCGCTTCGTCTGCCCACCGCGGAGCACGCTGGGCAGATCAGGCCGCGCCGCTCTCCACCATCGTCAGGAAGTAGCGATGGAATCTGGTATCGGTGGTCAACTCGGGGTGAAAGGCGGTGACCAACAGGTTGGCCTCGCGCGCTGCGACGATGCCGCCTCCGTCCAGTCGGGCCAGCACCTCCACACCCTCGCCAACAGCCATGATCAAAGGAGCTCTAATGAAGATAGCGTGGAACGGACACCCCTCTTGGTCTGGCTGGCTCACCGCGTCCAGACACGGTGCCAGAATCTCCGCCTCGAAGCTGTCAACCTGACGACCGAAGGCATTTCGTTCAACCGTCAGATCCATCAGGCCCAGCAGCGGCTGCTCGAGCCCTTCGACGGTCCTGGCGAGAAAGATGAGACCGGCGCAGGTGCCCCAGACAGGTTTGCCGGCATCCGCCATCACCCTGATGGGCTCCACCAGGCCGTAGGTCACCGCCAGCTTGCCGACAGTGGTGCTCTCACCACCAGGAATGATCAGACCATCGAGGTCGTCGAGCTCCTGGGGTAGCCGTACCTCTACCGC
The DNA here is from genome assembly GCA_964351925.1 of uncultured Anaerolineales bacterium. Classification (GTDB taxonomy): domain Bacteria; phylum Chloroflexota; class Anaerolineae; order UBA7937; family B3-Chlor; genus JAUVXJ01. The sequence continues at coordinate 730 of CAYGQI010000132.1, forward strand.
TTCTACACCCAGGCTGCGCAGCACGTAGACGTGCTCCATGAAGGCGCCTTGCAGCGCCAGTACGCCGATCCTGTGCATCCGCCCCTTTGCGCCGTGGCGACGGAGGGTCACCACCCACGCTGAGCCAGCAACTCCGCCTCCGGAATGGCAGAGATCTCCAGCCCAGGCATCGCCTCACCGAGCCCCTTGCTGATCTCAGCAAGAATGACGGGATCGTTGTAGTGAGTCACGGCCTCGACGATGGCCTTGCCCCTGCGCGCGGGATCTGACGACTTGAAGATGCCGCTGCCGACGAAGACGCCGTCCACTCCCAGTTGCATCATCAGGGCCGCATCGGCTGGAGTCGCCAGGCCTCCGGCCGCGAAATTGACCACTGGGAGCCGCCCCAGCTTCGCCGTCTCCACCACTAGCTCGTACGGGGCGCCCATCTCCTTCGCGGCAGCCATCATCTCCTCGGGGGCCATGTTCTGGAGACGCCTTATGTCACCCAAGACCGACCGCGCATGGCGCACGGCCTCCACCACGTTGCCCGTGCCGGCTTCGCCCTTCGTACGAATCATGGCCGCCCCTTCGCCGATCCGTCGTAGTGCCTCGCCCAGATTCCGACACCCGCAGACGAAAGGCACCTTGAATCCGTGCTTGTCGATGTGGTGCTCCTCGTCCGCCGGAGTCAGGACTTCGCTCTCGTCGATGTAGTCCACACCGAGGGCCTCCAAGATCTGAGCTTCCACGAAATGGCCAATCCGGCACTTCGCCATAACCGGGATGGTGACCGAATCCATGATCTGGACGATGAGTTCTGGATCGCTCATGCGGGCCACGCCACCATGGGCTCGGATGTCGGCCGGCACACGCTCCAGGGCCATGACAGCGCAAGCACCCGCATCCTCCGCTATCTTGGCATGATCGGGGGTGACCACATCCATGATCACTCCGCCCTTCAACATCTGGGCCAGTCCTCTCTTCACCGCAGGCGTACCAGTTTCCTTGTCCCTACCCATTCCTACCTCCGCATGACCACTATTAGATCTCCATTTTCATTATAGCCCAAAAGAGGGGCCTCAAGCAAGCATCGTCCGCACATCGCCGACCCCTCGGTTGAATCTGATGACGAGGGCCACACCTCTGCCCAAACCCGCACAATACTTGAAAAAGCGTCCCTGGAAGTCGTATAATCGTGAGATAAGGACCGAACATCCCTGTACAGGGAGTGGAGCCTGCATGAAGATCGGGATACCCAGGAGCCTTTTCTACTACAAGCATCCCCATCTGTGGACCACGTTCTTCGGAGAGCTCGGCGAGGAGGTCGTCCTCTCCCCGCCAACCAACAGGCAGATCCTGGGAGCGGCAGTGAGATACGGCGAGGACGAGAGTTGCCTGGCGGTCAAGCTGGTCTTTGGGCACATCTGGTACCTGCTCGACAGATGCGACCGGATCTTTGCTCCCGCGTATTATGGGTTGGAGCCCGGCCGCCACAGCTGTCCCAAGTTCCTCGGCGTGCCCGACATCAGCAAGAGCATCTTCGGACCGCACGTTCAGTTCCTGCGCTGCGAGGTGGAAGACGGTATCTTCGAACCGGGAATGCTGGGGCTGGGCAAGACGCTGTGCGCTAACGGGCGCACGGTGAAACGAGCAGTGGCAGAGGCCTTGGCGGCTCAGGAGCGACACAAGCGAGAACTTCACGCCAAGTACCAGCAGCAACTCTCCTCTGAGAGGCCCAAGATCGTGGTCATCGGTCACAACTACGTGATCCACGACTCATTTGCCAACCTCAACCTCCTGGCCAAGCTGGAAGAAAGGGGCATGGAAGCCATCACCATCGATAGCGTCCCACTCATTCCCAGAGAATCCTTCCTGAGATGGGATTTCGCTTATGAGGCCATGAGTCAGTTGCAGGAGGTGCTGGCCCAAGACATAGCGGGCATCATCGTGCTCAGCAACTTCAACTGCGGGGTGGACGCCATCACGATCCCCTTCGTCGAGGACGAAGTGGAACGGCACGACATCCCCTGTATGCATCTCGTGCTAGACGAGCACACCGGTGAGGCCGGCATCATCACCAGAGTAGACACCTTCGTGGACACCCTGAAGATGAGGGTTCGAGCGTGACGGAGCGCGTGTTCACCCTGCCGCTGTGCGGCAACGCCTACATCCCTTTCAAGGGCGCAGCTGAGCAACTGGGCCTTGAGGTGGTGGTCCCGCCCCCCATCACCAATGAGACCATCGCTCTGGGGGCGCGATACAGCCCTGAGGGCATCTGCCTGCCCTTCAAGGTGATCATCGGCAACTACCTGCAAGCCATCGAAAAGGGCGCCAACTGCGTGGTCTTCTACATCAATAGCCAGGCGGGATCCAAGAAGCACGGCGGGGGCGGAGGCGGGATGTGCCGCTTCCGGCACTATGGCCACTTGCAGCAATTGGTGATGAGCAAGACCGGAGCGAACGTCGAGTTCTTCATCCTCGGAGAGGGCGGCGGTCTCGTTGAACAGATGAAGAAGATCACCGGCAAGGGGACCTGGGACATCATCCGCACCCTCAGGGTGGCCATCAAGAAACTGCGGCTCATCGAACTCCTGGAGGAGCTGTCTTGGAAGTATCGCGCCGTCGAGAGGAGACGCGGCGCCACCTCCAAGGCCCTGAACAAAGCCCTCACCTATCTCGACGGCGTGCAGGACTTCAAGACTCTGGATGGCCTGGACCCCCAATCGTTCTTCTGCGGCGTCGAGACGCTCGAGCAGGAGCCACTCAAGATCGGGGTCGTTGGGGAGTTCTACCTCCTGCTGGAGCCGGCCAGCAACTGCCACGTATACGAAATGCTGGGCGAACTGGGTGTGGAAGTACACAGACACCTCTCTCTGGGTGAGGCTGTGCTGCGTTATCCGCCCAGCTTCATTCTGGGCAAGCTGATGGCCTGGTGGCTGAACATGAGCATTCCCTCCCGGGCTGAGATCGCCGAGATCGCCAGGCCCTACCTGAGTTGCTCTGTGGCTGGGCACGGGAGAGAGTCTGTGGCCGACACCATCAGGTTCCACGACGCGGGATGCGACGGAGTCCTGCATCTTCTGCCCATGGGCTGCATGCCCGAAGTGACGGTGCGGCCCATCCTCCGCAAGGTCAGCGAGGACTACAACTTCCCCGTGCTCACCCTGAGTTTCGACGAATTGATCAGCGAAGGAGCCATCAGAACGAGAATCCAGACCTTCGTGGATGTAATCCGAATGAGAAAAGAGCGAAGGGGAAAGGACCATGCATTACCTGGGAGTTGACGTAGGTAGTGTATCGGTCAAGTTTGCCCTCATTGACGAAGCGAAGAACGTCGTCGATACGCTCTACATGCGCAACCATGGTGTCATCCCTACAGTGAAGAAGGGGATGGCTGAGTTCAGAGAGCAACTCCCCTCGGACATCGAGGTGGGTGGCGTAGGCGTCACTGGGAGCGGAGCTGGTTTCTCCAAGGTGCTGGTCGGCGCCGACGTGCACAAGACGGAGATATTGGCCCACGCCATAGGCACGCTGCATTTCGTGCCGGAGGTCAGCGTCATCTTTGAGATCGGTGGTGAAGATTCCAAGGTCATCTTTCTGAGAAACGGGATCATCACCGGCTTCGAGATGAACAGGATATGCTCCGGTGGTGCGGGCGCGTTTCTCGATTCCTTGGCCGGTAGACTAGACATACCCATCAGCTCTGTGGGCGAACTGGCCCTGAAGAGAAGAAACGACGTGAACATCGCCTCGCGCTGCACCGTCTTCGCCACGACCGACGCCGTACACAAACTCAACTCCGGCTACGAGCTGGAGGACGTCCTGATGGGTGTGTGCAACGGTCTGGTGCGCAACTACCTGGCCATGCTCTACCGCAGGGTCAGCCCGCCTCCATACACCTTCCAGGGAGCCACCAGCAAGAACGTGGCGCTGAGACACGCCCTGGAGCAGCAGCTGGGGGCCGAGGTGATCGTCCCGCCCCATGCTGAGTGCCTGGGCGCCATCGGTGCAGCGATGCTCGCCCTGGAGAACCGCCCTGCGCAGACCAAGTTCAAGGGGTTTCAGTTGGCTGATTTCGACTACCAGATCCACTCCTTCATCTGCCCGGACTGCGAGAATCACTGCGAGATCACGCAGATCATGCAGACCGGCGACCCCATCGCCAGCAACGGCTCTCGTTGCGGGAAGCTCAACTTTTAGGATCGTTCGTAGTAAGGGCTTCAGCCCTTCAGCGACGCTGGGGCGCACACCACGGACAACTGAGTGCCCCGGGCCCCCCGGTCGAGAGCCACGTCCCCGGAAAACGAAAAGCGACCCCTCGTTCACCTTGAGCGGCCGCCTTGTGATCGCCTCGAAACCAGATCTCACAATGGCCGCAGGTACTCCGGCCTCAGTATCGACTCTCCCCCAGCCAGAGCCCGACCGATGGTCCTAAGAAGCCGCTCCTTGCCCCCGGGCAGCGTGCCAGCCAGCGGTA
>CAYGQI010000133.1:0-5169 GCA_964351925.1 uncultured Anaerolineales bacterium
GCCGCATCCCGGATGGTCGCACCGCTCGGTCGGGGACAACACGTAGCCAATTGAGACGCCAGCACTCCATGGAATCTGCTCTCTTCGCATTTCTCACAACTATTAAGACACAAGTTTCATAGATTGTCAAGCACGCCCGTCCCGTGGGTACAAACCGAACCCTCGTCAGGGCTTGGCACAGCACATGAATGACAAGATGCGGAGGCGCGGTGGAAAACAGAGAAGGGACCGGCACCCGGCCGGTCCCCCCGGAGAAATCGACCAGTGGCCGACGAGTCGGCCACTGCTCTGGCTACTTCTTATCCTCGCTACGCTCGGCTTTGTGGGCCTCGTAGATCTCCTCGGCTCGTTCTTTCCCATAGTACCAGAGGGCATGGTGCTCCTGGGCGTAGGCCGCGGAGGTCACGCCGAAGCGCATGCTCACCAGCCCGGCCCACATCAGAGGATGCACCACCGCCAAGTAGAAGTGCACGATGAACATACACACAGTAACGATCATGGCCAGGTCGTGCAGGATCACCACCGCCTGGAAGACCCCGATCGGCACGAAGCCCTTGCCGAACCACATGAGGAGGCCGGTGATGGCGAAGACGAGGCTGCCCAGGATGATGACGACCGCATTCAGCTTCTCACCGGTGTTGAACCTGTCTTGAGGAGCCATGGCCTCGTGTCGGCCGAACATGTAGTAGGGTATCATGCCCTTGACCCACTCGATGTCATAGCGACCCACTTTGAACACCGACTTCAAACTCATCCAGACCCGTCTCGGTTCCAGTATGATGTAGATCAGCGGAAGCGCACCGTAGGCAATGGCGGCAGCTCGGTGGAGCAGACGGGTGAACTCCCCGCTCGCCCCTTGCGCCAGGGGACCCAGGAAGGGGAAGAACAGGACCATCCCTGTCATCGCGAGCAAGAGGAAGGTCACCGTATGTCCCCAATGGAAGACCCGTTCCATCGCCGAGTACTTGGGGATCCACCTGATCCTGACGGCTCCGGTCTCGTCCGCCTCCTGCACGCCACGGACCCTGTTGCCTATCATTCGACTTCCTCCATCTTGATATTGCGCCGGGCGATCAAGTAGAAGGCGAGCACACCAAGGCCAGCGGCACCGAAAGCCAACGTGCCTAGTGGCTGTAGAATGTCCTGCCAGGCCCGGGCCACGGCCGGTGCCGAGGGACTCACAGGCCAACCGTAGTCGCCGGGTTCGCCAAACATGATGCTCAACCGTCCCAAACCTCCAGCTTCGTGCTCGCCGTAGAGTCGTACCGAGCCAAGGCCCTGACTCTTCAGATGCTCAACCCTCGATTTCGCCGCCTCCAGCAACTCCGCTCGTGAGCCCCACACCAGGGCGCCCACCGGACAGGTCTCTGCACAGAATGGCCCACCGATCTCGCTGAAGACCCGATCCTGACAGAAGGTGCATTTGGCTGCCTTTGCCTCTCCCGAGAGCACACTCTTTGTCTTCAGAGCAGGAACGCCATACGGACAGAACTGAGTACAGTAGCCACAACCTATGCACTTGGACTTGTCATAGGCGGTGAATCCGCGCTCGTCCTTGTACAGAGCACCTGAGGGACAAACCGTTACGCAGGCGGCATCGGCGCAGTGCATGCACTGGTAGTTCATGAAGTGCCAGTCCGTCTCGCTCCGCTTATTGAGCTTGATGAGTGTCCACGTGTCGGCAGACAAGTCGCGAGGCGTGTCATACAGTTTGTAGCCCTTGGCCGCCTCCGCTGGCAAGGTGACGGCAACCTCCGTGTCCTGCGGAAGCTTGTTCCAGCGCTTGCATGCCATCTGACAAGCACGGCAGCCGATACACTTGGACGAATCGTAGAGTATGCCCAGTCGGTCTTGCGGGCTAGAGTGGACTCTTGGTATCGACCACGGGACGAAGACCCCACTCGCGAGGGCGGCCCCCGAAAGCCTGAGAAAGCCCCTGCGATTCACTTCCATCGATCGTCACCTTCCTTCTCTGGTAGCAGTTTCACGGTCCACTCGATCCCCCACCGACTCAGCTGGGACAACGCGGCCTGCACCAAGGAGGCGAGTTGAGCCGCCACTGGAGGGGACAACTCCAGGCCGGTGTCGATCACGCCTGGCTGGACGCCCACCAGCACCAGCTCTCTTGGACAGCGGCCACGCAGACGAGCAGCAGCCAGCAGATCAGCGAGGCCGATTTGATGGGGTGAGATCTTGACGCCAAGAAACGCTGGGACTTCCTCGCTCTCCAAGCGAACAACCGTACCCGGCTCGCCGCCCACATGCACAGCGTCGATCACCAACAGGCGGTCCGCGTCTTCCACGTACGGTAACAGGTTCAAACCCAACGTGCCACCATCGAGCAGCTGCACCTCGGGTGGGAACGCGTAGCGTTCAGCAAGCAACTCCACAGCCCGCACACCGATCCCCTCATCGCGCATCAAGATGTTTCCCAGACCGAGCACCAGTGTATGCGGCACGCTCTACATCGACCCATCCAAGTGGACACGAGTCAATTCGCGACCCTGCACATCCACAACATGGACAGCACAGGCCATGCAGGGATCGAAGGAGTGGATAGTTCGCAGAATCTCGATGGGCTGCTCAGGGTCAGAGACTGGTGTCCCCACCAGTGAAGCTTCATACGCCCCCATCTGGCCCCTGGCATCCCTTGGCGAAGAGTTCCATGTCGAGGGCACGACACACTGGTAGTTGGCAACCTTCTGATTCACGATATGAATCCAGTGCCCCAGCGCCCCGCGCGGTGCCTCACAGTGACCCCAACCCTTAGCCTCTGAGGGCCAGGTATCGGGGTCCCAGAGTTCGCCGTTATGCACCTTGAGATCTCCGTCGGCGATGTGGGTCGCCAATTCGTCCAGCCAAGGCTCCAACTGCTCGGCAACCAGGACGGTCTCGAGGCCACGAGCAGCTGTGCGCCCCAACGTAGAGAACAACGCCTCGGGGCCGACCTCCAAGGTGTCGAGCGCGCTGCCCACCAACTCCTTCGCCCTCGACTCCCCAGACGCATAGGCCACCAGCATGCGCGCGAGGGGACCCACCTCCACCGCCTTCCCTTCGTAGCGGGGTGCCTTGACCCAACTGTACTTCCCATCAGTCTCCAGAAACTCATAGGGCGGCCTGGGACCGGTGTAGTTGGGCTGTGTCTCCCCTTCCCATGGATGCTTGGCGGCCTGGTCTCCGTCGCTGTAATCAAACCAGGAATGGCTAACGTATTCGTTGATCTTCTGGTGATCCACCGGTTGTACGGTGCTCAGGTCGCGGTCGAAGATAGCGCCCGCGGGGAACAGGTACTTGCCCGCTGCGTCTGGGAACTCGCCGTAGACCAGGAAATTGCCCAGTCCCTCTCCGTAACTGGCCCACTCTTTGTAGAAGGAAGCCACCGCCAGAAGATCTGGGATATAGACCTGCTCCACGAATTCCTTGGCCCTCGCGAAGAGCTTTCGGATCAAGGCCAGCTTGTCCGCATTCAGGGCCGATTCAGAGTCGGGGTCAATCGGGATGGCCATGCCGCCCACTAAGTAGGTCTGCGGATGAGGGTTCTTGCTGCCCAGAATGGCGTGCACGCGAATTACATCGCGCTGCCAGTCGAGGGCTTCCAGGTAATGGGCAACGGCCATCAGATTGGCCTCAGGCGGAAGCTTGTACTCCGGATGTCCCCAGTAGCCATTGGCAAACGGACCAAGTTGACCGCTCCCCACAAATGTGGAGAGCTTGTCCTTCACACCCCGGAAGTAGTCGGCACTGGACTTTGGCCAATCGGAGATGGACTGAGCCAGTTCCGCCGTATCAGCGGGGTCGGCTTTCAACGCACTGGTAACGTCGACCCAATCCAAGGCATGAAGATGATAGAAGTGGATCACATGATCCTGTACGTACTGAATACCGCCCAAGAGATTGCGGATGATCCGGGCGTTCTCGGGCACTCTGATGCCCAGCGCATCTTCTACAGCTCGCACGGAGCTGACGGCGTGAACCGTCGTTCAAACGCCACAGATGCGCTGCGCCATGAGCCACACGTCGCGGGGATCGCGCCCCTTGACGATGAGCTCCAGCCCCCGCCACATGGTGCTTGAACTCCAGGCGTCGGTCACCATGCCATCGTCAATCTGCGCCTCGATGCGCAGGTGTCCTTCGATGCGCGTAATGGGATCGATGTAGATCTTCTCAGCCACCCTATTCCTCCTGCTTCCTGGTCAGTTTCTCCACGGCCAAGGTGCCAATCACGCCGGCCGCAACACCTACTGCTACTCCGACCCCCGCACTCACCAGGGGGACTGCCTCGCCCTTAAGCATTACGCCTGGAAAAGCAGTCGGCGGGGTCGCGTCGAAGATGGGAGTCGTCTCGTATGCTCCTGTCTCCCAGAAGCCGGGCGATGCGCAGGCGATGCAGCCGTGGCCAGCCCCCACAGGCCAACTGGTTCCTTGGTTCCAGCGTATTGTGGGACAGTTGTGGAAAGCAACAGGCCCCTTGCAGCCCATCTGATACAAGCACCAGCCCTTGCGGTGTCCTTCGTCGCCCCATTCCTTCACAAACTCTCCAGCGTCGAAATGGCCGCGACGCTCGCAATTGTCATGGATGCGCCCACCATACGCGAACAAAGGCCGCCCCAGATCATCCGTCGCCGGCAGCTTGCCGAAGGTGAGATAGTGGACCAACGTTGCCGTGAAGTTGTCCACATTCATGGGGCAGCCGGGCAGATTGATGATGGGAACATCAGATATCACATCCTTGACACCCTTTGCCTCTGTTGGATTGGGGGTAGTCGCTGGCCAGCCACCGTAGAAGGCGCACGCACCCACGGTGATAACCGCCGTAGCACGGCCTGCGATCTCCTGCAGGAGATCCAGTGCCGTCCGCCCACCAACACAGCAGTAGACGCCGTCATCCTTGGTAGGAATGGCACCTTCCACGACAACGAGGTAGCCACCCTCTCTGACCGTATCCTCCAAGGACTTGTCTGCCCGTTTGCCGGACGGGGCCATGATGGTCTCATGGTAGTTGACAGAGATGATGTCCAGCACCAACTCGGCCGCCGTTGGCTGATTGGCCCTCAGGAAGGACTCGGTGCAGCCTGCGCAGTCTTGGTACTCAAGCCAGACCACCGGAGGACGCTTGGCGGTCTCCAGCGCGTAGGCTATCTTGGGGACCATGCTCGCCGGTAGGGCCAG
>CAYGQI010000134.1:0-3897 GCA_964351925.1 uncultured Anaerolineales bacterium
GAGAGCCTGGTCACGGTGGAGGATAGAGGGGACGACTGGTTCCGCTATCGTACCGACGTTCCGGCGGAGATCAACCCCTTGCTCGTTCGTCGTCTGGCAGAGGAGGGCGCGCGCATCGTCACCCTCAGCGAGGTGGTACGCAGTCTCGAGGAAGTGTATCTCCGTATCGTGGAGGAGCGGGAGTGATGTCCAAGACTCTGATCATCACCCGCCGCGAGATGCGCGACAGCCTGCGAGACTGGCGGATTGTCACGCCGATCCTGCTGCTGACCATGATCTTTCCGGCCTTGATGACTGTGACCTCTGGGGTGGCCGCAGACGTCGCTGTGGTCTGGGGAGCCGGAGAAAACGCCAGGGTGATTCTGGGCCGGCTGGTTCCTTTCTCCCTGATGATCGTGGGTTTCTTCCCTATCTCTTTCTCTCTGGTCATCGCTCTGGAGAGCTTTGTGGGGGAACGAGAACGCCGGAGCATAGAGCCTTTGCTGTCCATGCCCGTCTCTGACGGGGAACTGTACCTCGGCAAGCTCCTCTCCTCCATGGCTTTGCCCCTGCTGGCCAGCTATCTGGGGATTGGCATCTACTACGTCGGACTCATCGTCGCCAGCGAGTACGTCATCTCGGCGGAGCCCTTGGTCCTGATCGTGGTGCTGACGACCATGGAGGCACTGGTCATGGTGGCCGGGGCGGTGGTGCTCTCCAGCCAGACGACGAGTGTGCGCGCTGCCAACCTTCTGGCCAGCTTCATCATCATTCCGGTAGCTCTTCTGCTCCAGGTGGAGGCCGTGTTGCTTTTCTGGCATCACTACGAGGCGCTGTGGGCCATAGTGGTGGCGCTGCTCACGGTGGACCTGATGCTGATTCGAACGGGGATGCGCATCTTCAATCGCGAGGATCTGCTGGCGCGGGAGTTCGATGAGATCAGTCTGCCTTCAATCTGGAGAGCATTCAAGCACCTGTTCGCCTGTCTGCCTGTCGACGTGCGGCTGCCCAGGGACGGACCGGCCCCGAGGGTAAGCATCCGTCGCCTGTACGGGCGTGACATACCGCAGTTGATGCGCCTACAAAGGCTGCCCATTGCCATCGCGGCGCTCGTGTTGTTGGGGGCGCTGGTGGCCGGGTGGGCGGTCGCTCAGGCCTTCCCGCTCCCGGCTGGTGTGATCGACCTGGAGGGCCTGGGCAACGTCGACTGGGCAGGAGACATGCCCGACGTACCTCTGCTGCCTGGTTTTGACGTGCGTGGCATCTTCACGCACAACCTGTGGGTAGTGGGGATTAGCCTGGCTCTGGCCCCACTCTCCTTCGGCGCTGTTCCCCTCATGTTGCCGCTGCCGGCGATGCTGTTGGTGGGCCTTTTCGCGGGTGAGGCTGCGTTTGTGGGGCTGAATCCGCTGGTGTTCCTGGCTGTCTTCATCTTGCCCCACGGCATACCGGAGCTGGCAGCGGTGGTCCTGGCCATGGGTTTCGGGCTGCGTCTCGGCGCCTCCATCATGTCACCTCCTCCTGGTTTCTCCATCAGCGAGGGCCTGCTGCTGTCTCTCGCGGACCTGCTGAAGGTGTTCGTCCTGCTGGTGATCCCCTTGCTGCTCCTGGCCGCGGTCGTGGAGGTGTACGTCACCCCCTTGGTGGTGATGCGGTTCTTCGGCGCCTAGGGGTGCCGGGCATAGCCGCGTCGTCCCTTTCGCCTCTCCAGTCCTTCTTCCAAAGCCTAACTGCTGTATGCTATTGAGCCGCCGGGAGAACCGTGGTATAATGCTGGTCAGGAATCTCCCCAGTCGTTTATCTGTCTTCCAGAACATCCGTTGACGTAGCTTCTGGAGGTGGACCATGGGCGCGGGTGGTGAAACCAGGCAGGGAGTGGAGCGACTGCGTGAGGTGCTTCGCTATCACTCCTACCGCTACCACGTCCTCGACGATCCCGAGATCAGCGACGCCGAATACGATGCCTTGATGGTGGAGCTGAAAGAGCTGGAGGCCGCCCATCCGGAACTGGTGACCCCCGATTCCCCCACCCAAAGGGTGGGCGCTGAGCCCTTGCCAGAGTTCGAGAAGGTCGAGCATCGGCGGCCCTTGCTCAGCCTGGAGAACGCCTTCAGCGAGGATGAGGTGCGGGCCTGGGAGAAGCGGGTGTTGAGGATCCTGGGGAACGCCGCCGAGGTCGGCTACACCGTGGAACCCAAGATCGATGGCCTGGCGGTATCACTGCGTTACGAGGACGGGTTGCTGGTCCAGGGGGCGACTAGGGGGAACGGGTTCGTGGGAGAGGATGTGACTCAGAACCTGAGGACTATCCCTGCCATCCCCCTAAGAATCCCCGTCGTGGGCGGCGAAGCTCCCCCTCACTTTCTCGAGGCGCGCGGAGAAGTGTACATGCCCCGGGATCGCTTCGAAGAGATGAATCGGCGAAGGGAAGAGGAAGGAGCGCGGGCCTTCGCCAATCCACGCAATGCCGCAGCGGGCTCGGTGAGGCAACTCGACCCCTCCATCACCGTCACTCGCCCCTTGAGCATCTTCATGTATGCAGTGGGCGAAGTGGACGGGGTGAGCCTCGATTCCCAATGGGAGGCTCTGTCTTTCCTCCAGCGTTTGGGCTTCCCCACGGCCGGGAACATCGCTCGTTGCGACCGTCTGGATCAAGTCTTGGGCCTGTACCGGGAGTGGTTGGCACAGAGGGACGACCTGAACTACGACGCCGATGGCGTGGTGATCAAGGTAGACAGCCTGGCGCAACAGGATGCCTTGGGGGAGGTCTCGCATGCCCCTCGTTGGGCCATCGCTTTCAAGTTCCCAGCGCACGAGGCGATCACGAAGCTGCTCCGAATCGGGGTCAACGTCGGCCGCACCGGGTCCCTGAACCCCTACGCCGAACTGGAGCCGGTGCAGGTGGGCGGTGTGACCATCCGTAACGCTACTTTACATAACGAGGAAGACATACACCGCAAGGATATCCGCGAGGGTGACACGGTGGTCATCAAGCGCGCGGGGGATGTGATACCTCAGGTGGTGGCGCCGGTGGTTGAGCTGCGCACAGGGGCCGAGAAGGTCTTCCGTATGGTCCAGGTTTGCCCAGTGTGCGGGCAGCCGGTGGTGAAGCCCGAAGATGAGGTGATGTACTACTGCATCAACGCCTCCTGTCCGGCGCAGTTGGAGGCGCGGGCGGAGCATTTTGCCTCGCGGGGGGCGATGGATATCGAAGGGTTCGGCGAGCGGCTGGCCCACACCTTCGTGGTCATCGGTCTGGTGAAGGACGTCGCCGACTTCTACTATCTCCAACGCGATGACCTTCTGGGGTTGGAGGGGTTCGCGGAGAAGAGCGCCGATAACCTGCTGGCAGCGATCGCTGCTTCCAAGGTTAGGCCGCTGTGGCGGCTGATCGCTGGGCTGGGCATTCGCGGCGTGGGGGCGGTGGTGGCCCAGACGCTCTCCAGGAACTTCGCCTCCCTGGACGAGTTGATGGGCGCAAGTGAGGAAAGGCTGGAGGCGATAGGGGGTCTGGGGCCCCACACGGCCGGGAACGTGGTAGACTTCTTCTCCCAGGAGCGCAACCGACGGCTGGTGGAGAAACTGCGCCAGGCGAGAGTGGGGATGAGTCGTCTGGCTGAGGAGGAGGCTCCGCCGGAGGGTCCTCTGAGCGGGCTGACCTTTGTGATCACAGGGACGCTGCCGTCAATGAGCCGTGAGGCTGCCGCGGAGCTCATCGAGTCCCATGGGGGACGCGTGACCTCCAGTTTGAGTCGTAACACGAGCTACCTGCTGGTCGGCCAACAGCCCGGAGAGACGAAGGTGAGGAGAGCTACGGAACTGGGGGTGCGCTCCATGATTGAGGAAGAGCTGCTACGGCGGGTGGAGGGGGGCTAGCCGGGGAGGAGAGCGGGCGTACGTGCAGCCCGAGTCTCTTGG
>CAYGQI010000134.1:3997-5141 GCA_964351925.1 uncultured Anaerolineales bacterium
AGCGGCAGGTGGCGATGAGGATTCGTCCCCCCTTGCTGGAGGCGTATTCCGTGGTGAGTCAGAACAGATTTCGGGCCAGGGTCAGCTTGGCGGGTGAGGAAGTGCCGGCACATCTGCCGAATTCCGGGCGTCTGAGCGAGTTGCTGTTGCCCGGACGACGGGTGCTGGTGGGAGAGGCGAGGGCGCCGCACGGAGTGACGGAGTACGACCTGCTGATGGTGCAGTTGCCGGAGACTCTAGTCTCGGTTGATGCTCGCCTGCCCAACAGACTGTTTGCCGAAACCCTGGAGAGCGGGACTCTACGTGAGTTCGCTGGGCTGAGGATTGCGTCCCCGGAGTTCCGTTATGGCGAGAGCCGTCTGGACTTCCTGCTCGAGGCTGATTCTAGCGGAGAGTCCCGCATGGCGGAGGTGAAATCTGTCACCCTGGTTCGGGATGGTGTGGGGTATTTCCCTGATGCGGTCACTCAGCGCGGCAGTCGCCACCTGAGGGAGCTGAGGCGGGCATGCCAGGAGGGGAGGCGGGCGGCTGTGGTCTTTGTTGTCCAGAGGGACGATGCACGCGCTTTCGTCCCGCACGATGACTCGCATCCGCATTTCGGGGAGCTGCTGCGGAGGGTGGCCAGCGGCGGAGTGGAGGTGTACGCTTACACGTGTCGTGTCAGTGCTGAAGAGATAGTGTTGAATGGCCGAGGTCCGGTGTTCCTGAGTGGGGGCGGTAACTCCATGGCGACCCAGGGCGCGGCAGCGCACGCCAGCTAGGGTATCGCGAAGAGGAGATGCAGGAAGATGACTGATGATCATGAGATGGCGGAGTTCTTCACTCACCAGTATCGCATCGTGGGTGCCGCCCGGGTGGGGGGCCAGCGACTGACCGACGTTCTGAACGACGACCTGACGTCTTCGGTGGAGTTGAAGGACGTTCAGGTCTTCAGACTCCTCGCTCCAAGGGCGGTAGTAGAGAGCCACGTCGCCGCACTCCTCTACAAGAAGGGCATACTGTTTGCTATAAGTGGGGAGCAGAGAGGTAGTGCGGTCGAGCGTCGCTTCTTCAAGCACGTGGACACCACGGAGTGGGACGTCTTCCTGACCCTGCCCTCCTTCGAGTTGACGGGGAAGTTCCACGTTCGGGGCACCGGTGACTT
>CAYGQI010000135.1:0-3037 GCA_964351925.1 uncultured Anaerolineales bacterium
CCATTCTGTTGGTCGGGCATGAATTCGCGGGGTTTGGCAATCTGAATCAGGTATGGTATAATGATTTGTACTGTCATTGACCCACCCGGCGCCAGAGGCTGCGTCCAGGCAGGGCAGCCGGGCAACTTTGCTGGAACACGGAAAGGACGGTACTGTTCTTATGGCCAAGACCAAGTTTCTCTTTTCCACCGATTTCCACGGCTCAGAGACGGTCTGGCGAAAGTTCCTCAACTCCGCGAAGTACTTCGATCTTGACGCCTTGGTCATCAGCGGTGACATGACCGGAAAGCTGCTGGTCCCCATCGTCAAGCGGCCTGATGGTAGGTATGACGCCACCTTCTACGGCCAACCCGAGGTGCTGACCGAGGAAGAAGTCCCCGAGTTCGAGAAGAAATGCCGCATGATCTGCTACATCCCCTACCGCACCACCCCTGAAGAAGTGGAGCGGCTGTTCACAGATATGCAATACAAGGAAGACGTCTTCGAGAGGATGGAATGTGAGGTCATCAGGTATTGGCTGACCCTCATTCCGGAGCGCGTCCCCCCCACGTGCAAGGTGATCATCAGCCCAGGCAACGATGACAAGTTCTCTATTGATCAAGTCATCAGGGCCGACCCTAACCCTCAGGTACTCTTTGGGGAGGAAGAGGTTGTGCAGTTGGATGATGAACATGAGGTGCTGTGCTTCGGTTGGTCAAATCCCACTCCGTTCGACTCCCCTCGGGAGTGTTGCGAGGAGGAGATGGAGCAGAAACTCGAACGGGTGGTTGCTCAAGTTAAGAACTTAGAAACCGCAGCGTTCTGCATCCATGCGCCACCCTACAAAAGCTTCATTGACGAGGCACCGCTGCTTCATGAAGACCTGAGTCTGGTGACCGCAGGCGGCCATACCCAATCCGTGGCCGTAGGCTCCACAGCCGTTCGCAAAATCATAGAGAAATACCAGCCGATGATGGGCTTGCACGGCCACATCCATGAGAGTCCGGGGCGGGTGAAAATCGGCCGCACAGAGTGCCTCAATCCAGGCAGCGAGTATGGCGAGGGGATCTTGAAAGGTTTCCTGGTGGAGATCGACGGTCCCAAACTGACGCAGTTACGTAGAGTTGATGCCTGACTGCAAACCCGCAAACGCCTGCCGACAACTACAGCACCCCGCCCTTGAGGGCGGGGTGCTGTCCTAATCCAGAGCACTTCTTGCACTGCCACCCCGGGCATCAGGCCCTAATACTGGTGAGTCACCACGTCTTCGGGCAACTCATACCAGCGCTTCTTTTCGCCGACCTTGGCCCTCAGTTTCCACTTCATCGATTTCGGGGCTTCCTCGATCACCTGCCGCAGCCGGTGGAGTCGCTCCACGCAAACCCCCTTCTCCTTTTCTTCCAGGTAGTCATCAGCCAGGGCCAGGAGTTTGTCGATGTTCAGGGTCAGAGTTTTGTACCACCCCCAGTCATCGCCGCACAGCTTGGCGATGAACCTTGGGTCGATGGTCTCTCGGTCTTCACCCTCCGCGATGTCGTGATCGAAGAGCAGCGCGTAACCGTCTTTGACATCTTTTTCATTGAGCAAGACCACCTGCAGCTTGGACAGCAGCAACTCCTCAATGGGCACCGAATAATCGTCCAGCTCCAGTCGGCCGACCAGGCTCAACTGGTGGCACATGACGAAGACATCGAGGAAGACATCAAGATCGTAGCCCAGCGTGGCGTTGTCGAAGAGCAAGCGACGGTGTCCTTGCAGCGCATTGAAGCGCCGGTTGGGCTGGTACCCCAGATCTTCGATCAGGCGGGCCACCTCGAGCCGCTGCTTGCGGTAGCCCACCATGTCAATGTCACCATAGATCCGAGCCATGGAGCGATGTGCGGCACTGGGACAGTGTAACTTCACTGCCGTGCCTCCAATCACCCTCAGATGTATGCCCCTGTCCCGTCCAGCATCGATTACGCGCCGCACTTCTTCTTCCATGGTCACCGCTCGTGTTGAGATCTCGTCTGTTGTGGCCACCTTTTCCTCCTCCTTATATGGGTTCGTCCACCCGGTCCGCCGGCTGCTCCCTCTTCACCAAGTCCAGCACCTCGAAACGGAAGTCGGAGGGGGGCAACTTCAAGGCCGAAGCCGGGATATCCAAGTACTCCCCACCGTCCCCGTAGAGCCTCACCAGGAACCTGCCATATCCCTCGTGAACCAGGGATACTTGTGAGAAATCCTGCCACTTCCTTATGCTCTTGCGCCCCCTACCCTTAGTCAACTCGAAACCCTGCTGATCCCAGGAAAAGACGGCGTGATATTGAGCCCTGTACCACCACCATCCCAGCAGGCCAGTCAGGGCTATGTTGATGCCGAAAACCGGCCTGGAGATCACGATCTCCCTGAAAACAACAAAACCGGCCGCGAACCAGGCGAATGAAGTAAGGAGAAAAAAGGCGATCAGAGACATGGTGAGGTTCATTACCTGTAGCGGCGCGACCGTTCTCACTTGAAGCACCTGATGAACCTGGGCATCCTCTGGCCCCAGTATGACGAGGCGTGGACTATCTCCTGGGAACTGAGATCAACCAGGGCTATGCCAATCTCTCGACTATCGCTCCTCTCCACCATCAACCTGGCCTTGCTGGAGAAAGAGCCCTCGTGGGGGATAACCAACCAGGCCCAGGCGTACTCCTCATCTTTCAGGAATCTGGAGATTGTGGTCAACAAGTCATGCAACTGTCTCAACTCGTGGTCTTTGGAATAGGCCAGGCAAACGACGTAGTAGTTAGGCATCAGCAGCCACGACGCTACCCTGGAAAGGAAGAAGCCCTTGGGTCTCACCTTCGCTGTGACAAACATGTCGAAGACGAAGTCCCCCAGTTGATATTCCCAGAAGGATTCGTTGAAGTCGGCCAGCCACCTACCACTTCCGACCATGAGGCTATATTCCAGTTTAACCAGGTATTCCTTGACCTTCATTCCCCAGCTCTCGCATACTCGGATCTGGCGTTGGCAGAGATTATGCGGCAACTGTAGCACAAGGTGGGTGCGGAAGCAAACTGACCGGTCT
>CAYGQI010000135.1:3137-5133 GCA_964351925.1 uncultured Anaerolineales bacterium
AAGAAAGAGGCTCTCCACGAGCCTACACGGCCCGACGGAGAGCCTCAAGCTACGCCGCGAACGATCAGGACGCTATTCCGGTGGAATCTGGGCAAAAATGGTGGTCAGGTCCGCGCCCGAGCGCTTTGCCCTGCTGCGACCCCAGTAGTACACGAGCGCGGAGATCACGATCAGCACGACCGTGAACCAGAAGTTCAGGCTTAGCCAGTTGCCCCCGAAGTGCCCCAAAGGACCAAGAGAGAACGAGGGGCCCCAGCCATAGCCGGCACCGTGGCACAGGATCAACAACGACAGGAAGACGTTAGTGGCGAAGGCCGCATATCCCATGCCTACCACCAGGCCCCGGCTCTGCCGCCATGGAGCCCGCTCGAAGACCTCTGGAAGTTTCGACGGGAACCAGGCGCAGGCCAGACCCATGCCGCCGAAGAACAGGGCATCCCACAGGTCGGTGGCCACGATGGCGCCGGACGAGCTGATCCACCCTTGACCAAAGGGGCTGTGCAGAATGGGCTTGAGGAAGGCCAGGCCAGCATCCCCGAACAACTCCGCCTCCGCTACCACGCCGACCAACGCCGCCACTGAGGTGACGATGATGGCGTTCACCGGTGCTGCTCGCTTCTCATTGATATCGGCGACCCACTCCGGCAGAATGCGGTCGAAGCCCATAGCGAAGAGCATGCGGGAGCAAGTCAGGATGAACGGCGGGATGTCGTTGGCAACCCACATGGTGCCCATCACAAACATCAAGATGCCGAAGAGCTTGCCCATACCGGCACCGAATACGCCGTAGGCCGAGATGCCGGCGAAGTACGGCATCCAGGCCCCGATGGTGGGCAAGCCCGCATCTTCGAAGCTGCCCGCGCCGGGCCCCAAGAAACCCACGGCGTCAATCAGGCTCCACGTCTTGCCTCCCCCGACATCCACCACGCCGGCCATACTACCCGCCCGAGCCAACAGGAAGGAGATGGACATGTAGATGCCCATGATCACGATCCCCGAGATAAAGATGATCTTGGGCAAGCTGCGGCTGGCTTCCTTCACCTCGCCAGCCACAAAGGTAGCAGCGGCATAGCCGATATACGCCCAGTAGGCGTAGAAGCTGGCCGCGAACACGGCGCTCCAGTAGACCCCGGAGGTCAGGCCCTGGTCGATAGCCGCCTGCGTGTACTCAGCGGCCGTGTGTCCCGGGGCAATGGCTCCCACTCCAGCCTCCATGGCCGCAGGGTTGGCCACGATGAAGACCAGGTACACGACGGCCAGGATGCCTGCGGGGATCCAGAACATCACGTGCAGCACATACCCCGTCATCCGGGTGCCCATACAGGCGATGCCGCTGAAGAAGGCGATGATCACGATCCCGAAGATGGACATGAAGTAGGGATTCGCCAGCCCGCTGGTATCAACGCCGGCCAGGCTGCCGAAGATCAACGTGGCTTCAAAGGTGGCGACCGCGATCAGGCCGTAGGAAATGGCCACGGAGAGGAACTCCAGGCAGGTCGCCACGAAGGCGAAGCCGGGGTTGATGATCCTCGACATGAAGACATAGCCTCCTCCGGAACGAGGCATGGCTGACGACAACACAGCGAAGGCGTAGATCGAGACCAGCATCAAGATCCCGATCAGGAGAAAGGCCATGACCATGGGGTGAATGCCCAGGACATACTCCTGGGGGTACACACTCTCCGCGCCGATGGCCTGAAAGACCCGCTTCTGCCACCCCAAGCCCACTGCGTTGCAAACGGCCAGGATGATGGCGGTCGAGAAGCCGATCTCACGCACCAGTCCGGTCGCCTTACGGGCGAACAAGGTCTTTTCTTCCATTTTCGAAACCTCCTATTTCCCTCCAATGGGCATGCTAGCTTCTCGTGGTTTCAAAACGGACCCGTCTCTATTTTTCGTTGGCATCACCTCCTCGTGCAACCCCTGAATGTGGGAATCCAACCAGAGAGACCTGTTCGCGGCGTTCGGGGCCACTCAACTGTATATCATAGCACAT
>CAYGQI010000136.1:0-3620 GCA_964351925.1 uncultured Anaerolineales bacterium
CTTCCCAGTACAGCTCTATAATCCCGCCCCTCCCGCAGCCGGCATCCAGCACCGTGGCCTGGGGCGTGAGATACTTGCCCACGAGCTTGGCGTAGACGGCCACCCCGTCCTCGTAGCCCGGGCGTTGGCTGCGGTAGAGGTCCCGGTACCTTTCCTGCTTCTCCAGGGGTATCATGGCCTTAGCGGACACTAGGAGGCGTGTTCCAGTACCGCCTTCTCGAAGGCCAGCTGGCCGTCCTTGAGCACCACCCTGACCGCCTCGCCCTCGGTGAACTTGCCCTCCAGCATCTCCCGGGCCAGGGGATCTTGCAGCTCGCGCTGAATGACGCGCTTCAGCGGGCGAGCGCCGAATACGGGATCGAACCCCTCCTGGGCCAGATACCGCTTGGCCTCCTCGCTCACCTCGAGGGTGATCTTGTAGTCGGCCAGGCGCTTCTCCAGATGGCGTAGCTGGATGTCCACGATCTTCACCAAGTCCTCCAGCGACAGGGAATGGAAGATGATGATCTCGTCCACCCGGTTGAGGAACTCCGGACGGAAGTGCTGGTTCAGCGCCTCCAGCACGCGACGGCGCATCTCCTCCTCCGGGGCACCAACCAGATCGCGGATAAACTGGCTGCCGATGTTGGAGGTCATGATGACCACCGTGTTCTTGAAGTTGACCACCCGGCCGTGGCCATCGGTCAGACGGCCCTCGTCCAGAATCTGGAGCAGGACGTTGAACACCTCCGGATGGGCCTTCTCGATCTCGTCGAACAGGATCACGGAGTAGGGCTTCCTGCGCACCGCCTCCGTCAGTTGCCCACCTTCCTCGTAGCCGATGTAGCCGGGAGGCGCGCCGATCAGCCGGGCCACGGTGTGGCGCTCCTGGTACTCCGACATGTCCAGCCGGACCATGTTCTCCTCGTCATCGAACAGGAACTCGGCCAGTGCTCTGCCCAGTTCCGTCTTGCCCACGCCCGTGGGGCCCAGGAAGATGAAGCTACCGATGGGCCGGTTGGGGTCCTGTAGCCCAGCCCGCGCTCGTCGTACGGCGTTGGCCACGGCCACGATGGCCTCATCCTGACCGATGACCCGCAGGTGGAGCCGATCCTCCATCTTGAGCAGTTTCTCCACCTCACCCTCGATGAGCTTGGAGATGGGGATGCCGGTCCACTTGGACACTACTTCAGCAATGTCCTCGGCGTCCACTTCCTCCTTGAGCATACGCTGGTCGGCCTGGAGCTCTCGCAGGTGAGCCTCGCCCTCCTTGAGCTGTGCCTCCAGTTCCGTCAGTTGGCCATAGCGCAGCCGTGCGGCCTGCTCCAGGTTTGCCTGGCGCTCGGCCTGCTCTACCTGCAACTTCGTCTGCTCGATCTGCTCCTTCTGCCGGCGTATGGCCTGGATGGCGTCTCGCTCCAGTTGCCAGTGCGCCCTCATGCGGTTGCTTTCCTCCTGAAGCTCCGCCAGGTCCTTCTCGATCCGCTCCAGCCTCTCCTTGGAGGCCTCATCCTTCTCCTTCTTGAGGGCCTCGCGCTCGATCTCCAGCTGCATAATCTTGCGGTCGATCTCATCCAGCTCCGCAGGCTTGCTGTCGATCTCCATACGAAGGTGGGAGGCTGCCTCATCGATCAGGTCGATGGCCTTGTCCGGGAGGAAACGATCGCTGATGTACCGATCGGAGAGAGTGGCCGCCGCAATGACCGCAGAGTCCTGAATGCGCACGCCGTGGTGCACCTCGTACTTCTCCTTGAGGCCCCTCAGGATGGAGATCGTCTCCTCCACCGACGGCTCGCCGATGAGGATGGGCTGGAAGCGTCGCTCCAGCGCGGCGTCCTTCTCGATGTACTGGCGGTACTCATCGATGGTGGTGGCGCCGATGGCATGCAACTCCCCCCGGGCCAGCATGGGCTTCAGCATATTGCTGGCGTCCATGGCCCCCTGAGCGGCGCCCGCGCCCACCACCGTGTGCAACTCGTCTATGAAGAGGACGATTTGCCCCTGGGATTCGGTTACCTCGTTGAGGACCGCCTTGAGCCGCTCCTCGAACTCCCCCCGGAACTTGGCACCGGCGATGACGGCGCCCAGGTCGAGGGCCACCACTTGCTTGTTCTTCAGCCCTTCGGGCACGTCGCCCCGCACCACACGCTGCGCCAGACCCTCCACGATGGCGGTTTTCCCTACTCCGGGGTCACCGATGAGCACCGGGTTGTTCTTGGTGCGCCGGGAGAGGACCTGGATCACGCGGCGAATCTCCTCGTCGCGACCGATCACCGGGTCCAGCTTCCCCTGCCTCGCCAGCTGGGTCAGGTCGCGGCTGTACTTCTCCAGAGCCTGGTACTTCCCCTCGGGGTTGGCATCGGTCACGCGCTGCGAGCCGCGGATGCTGGTCAGCACCTGGTAGATGGCTTCCTTGGTCACACCCAGGTCCGTCAGGATCTTATGGGCGGAGCCCTTGGCGCGGCCATCGGCAAGCCCCAGGAGCAGATGCTCCGTGGACACGTACTCATCTCGCAGGCGCCCGGCCTCCTCCATGGCCACGTCGAAAACCTGCTGCAAACGCGAGGACACGTATACCTGCGAGCTCGCCCCATGCACTTGGGGCATCCTGCCCAGCTCTTCCTCCAGCCTCTGCCTGACCACGATGGGGTCCACTTCCAGCTTGCGCAGGATTTGCGGTGTTATGCCGCCCTCCTGGCTCACCAGAGCCAAGAGCAGGTGTTCCGGTTCTATCTCGCTGTGGTTGTGACTTCGGGCCAGCTCCTGAGCGGCCACGACCGCCCCTTGAGCCTTCTCCGTGAGTTTGTTCAAGTCCATATTCTGTAAGTCTCCTCCAAGACGAGTGGCCTCAACTCATGTCATCCAGCAGGCTGCGCAGGCGCTCTATCTCCGCCTCGAACTCAGCGATGGTGCGATCCATTTCTGCCTGCATCTCTTCCATCCTCCGCCTCATGTGGAAAACCACCTCCACTCCCGCGAGATTGACGCCCAGTTCCTCCACCAACCTCGTTATCGCCCGTAGATGCTCAATCTCACGGGGAGAGTAGAGGCGTCGATTGCCTCCGGAACGCTGAGGCGCGATGAGGCCCACTCGCTCGTAGTATCGCAGCGTCTGCGGGTGCAGTTCCACCATTCGGGCAGCCACGCTGATCACGTAGCAGGGCGCATCGTACAAAGAATCCTCGTTTGCCACTGATCCTACCTCCTGGCCAGGCTACAGACTCGTCCCAGCAGGGAGCGCCGGCCTATCGCATGTTGGCCAGCTCCCTGAAGAGCTGTCTCTCCTCGTCGTTCAGCTTCTCCGGCACCTGAACGCTTACCTTGGCGTAGAGATCGCCATGTTTCTGATCATCCTTGAGGTGAGGCATACCCTGCCCCTTCAGCCGAAAGGTCTTCCCGCCTTGCGTCTCTGGCGGGATCCTGAGCATGGCCCCACCCTTCAAAGTGGGCACTCGCACCTCGCCGCCCAGCACGGCGGTGTACAGATCCACAGGCACGTCGCAGTACAGATCATCGCCCCGCCGCTCGACGGTGTCATGGGGCAAGACCTTCACCTTCAGGTAGAGGTCTCCCTTGCCACCCCCGGCCTGGCTTCCGCCTCCCTCGCCTCTCATACGGACTCGGGACCCCGTCTGCACTCC
>CAYGQI010000136.1:3720-5127 GCA_964351925.1 uncultured Anaerolineales bacterium
CTGATACTGCCGCCAACTGGCGCCCAGTTGATCGAACTTCTTCCGCTTGTCTGGGTCGCTGAGGACCTCGTGAGCCTCGTTGATCTCCTTGAAGCGGTCCTCGGCGGAGTCGTCCCCTGGGTTGACGTCAGGATGGTGTTTGCGGGCCAGCTTCCTGTACGCCTTCTTGATCTCCTTCTCGCTGGCCTTTTTGTCCACACCCAGGATCTTGTAGTAGTCCTTGTATTCCATGCTCCTCCTAGCCCAGAACCCCCGTCAGTTGCAGTGCAGCTAGTGTTATTATACCCTTTTCTGACAGTTCCGTCAAGTCAACAGTGATGATACTTGACTAAATCATTGTAGGATACTTGACAAACCTTCAAAAAGATATTATACTACGAGTAGATGGGGTCTGCGCGAGCAGAACGAGAAGGAAAACAGAAAGGAGTATGGAGCATGAGCATCGTACGTTGGGAACCCTGGCGTGACTTTATGACCTTGCGAGAGGCCATGGATCGACTCTTCGAAGACAGCTTCGTCGGTCGCCGCCCCCGGGAGTGGGCCCCTGCCCTGGAAGGCACGTTGGCGCTGGACATGTACCAGACTGAGGACGCCACGGTCATCAAGTCATCGGGGCCGGGAGTCAAGCCCGAGGAGATCGACATCAGCATCACTGGCAACACTCTGACCATCTCGCGTGAGAGCAAAGAAGAGGAAGAGGTCAAAGAGGAGAACTACATCCGCCGCGAGCGACGCTACGGCTCCTTCTCCCGCTCTGTGGTGCTGCCGGAGGGACTGGAGCCGGACAAGGCTGAAGCCTCCTTCGAGGACGGTGTGCTCACCATCAGCGTCCCCAAGGCGCCGGAGGCCAAGCCCAAGGTCATCAAGGTCACCGGGAAGAAGAAGTAACAACCGAATAGCTCGGGTGCTGATTCAATAAAGAAGAAGCGGGCCCAGTGCCCGCTTCTTCTTTACCGGTCCTCACAAGCACAATATGTTCGATGGCGGCATGCCCTGGATGTCCGGATGGCTCTCCACCACCTGCAAGAGGAGCTGAATCAGTTCTCGAAGCGCCTCCGCCTCCGGACTGGTTGGCTCCACAATCTCATCTGTCCAGGTAACTGTCTTGGTGGCCTCGCCCAGCCTAACCGTGAAACGGTAACTGGGAGCAGGGGTAACCATCCCGATGGTCTCGCCCTCCTTCACCGGGATTTGGAACACCTCCGGATAGTCGAAGAGGTTGATCTCCACCATCTTCCCGTAGATGGTGGCCATCTGAGTTTCCGTCAGAGTGATGGGAATGCTCACGGATTCCCCGGGATCGATCTCCCTGGTGTACGTCTGCTCGAACATGTCCAGGACATCGGTGCTGCACGTGCCAAAGGCGAACAGGAAGGCGAAGTCGGCCTGCGGTTGGGCCGGGGTCGG
>CAYGQI010000137.1:0-2191 GCA_964351925.1 uncultured Anaerolineales bacterium
GTGATCCAAAAGCTGATCGTCCCTTGATACGGATCAAGGTTGGCGTAGCAGAACCCCGTCAGGTTCCCGATCTGCGCGCCACGAGGGAACGACACTACGTCCGGCGTGCCCGTGCCATCCCACTTGCCCTGGATGATGGGCGCAGCGGCGAAGGGGCCAGCGGGAGGGAGGCGCTTGGCCATCCCCGCTACAAATCCTCCAGCAATAGCTAGATTGTAGTCAAAGTTAAATGATCTGCCTTTTCCACCAAATGGCAAGACCTGTAGCGCACTAACGCCATTAACTCCAGCCATGTATCCCCCTAACCACTATCCTCAGTTCCCCTGCCCAGGACGTTGAGCTTGCCAACTACACCAGCACCAGCAGCATACAGAGTTACCACGATGTTATTCATGGCACCTGTGGAATGCATTGGGACTGGGAATGGTATAAAACCAGGGCCATCGGAGGTAATGTCAATGTCAAAATTGAATCCACCTCCCATAATAGTAAGTCTGCCATTAGTTGGAGTTGCGTTATAGCTCCAGCAGACACCAAACAGTTGGTTCCTGGCAGCACCAGGGACAAATGTAACAACCGCAGCAGTATTCGCTATACCACCAGCAAATAGTTCTGGCCTTGCTCCTACTGACTTTTCTCTAACTATAGCAGCTTGCTTTGATCCAGCCATTGCTAATTCCTCCCTAGCTTTTGTTTTAGTATTCCTACGTTAGTTGGTACTGGAGTGCCTGACTTTGGCGAGAGTTCCACCTCAGCTACGGGTCTTTGTGCAGAAACTGGCGGTGGGTTACTCATAGGTGATACACCCATAGGTGTGGGGATAGTTGGGCGGGGCCTTGGCTTTTGCACCGTGTATGCGGGTGCTGTAGCCTGTTGCCCTATCATAGCCTGCTGTACGTACTTGAGTTCTCTCAAAGCTGTATCAATTGGCGCAAGAGCTGTAGTAAGATCTTCCATAAATTGAGCTTCTAGTTCCTTCCGCCTGGACAGTAATTCATCTATCCTAGTTTGGATAGGATCAGACTTAATCTCAGACATATTTATCTACTCTTCTTTCTAGTAGATGGTGTTTCTGCTTCCAATAGCTTCGGTGAGAACTCAGACGTGCCAAGTCTTTCCGCCAGAGTTGTAACTGCCTTCTGTAGCTTCTTAGGATCCTCTACATACGTCGTTAGTATGTCCTTAACAACTATTTGCAAATAGAGTACTTGGTTAGCAGTAAGGGCATTCCTTTGGTCTATCATTGTAACACGCTCTATCTGCTTCCCAATTGTATCTGATAGCCTAACGATGTGAGTCATTAAGTCTATTACTTCTCTATCAGATACTTCTTTATCTTCATCATCTATCATATCCAGTACTCTTTCCTGGATATCATCCAGCATCACCTTCTGTCGTGATACCTCTGACACCAAGTCCAGGACTCTAGGGTCTAGGGCATATGCATCTATCTTATTCTTAATCCCTTCCCGTAGTGCTACACCATTCTTACGGTAGTTAGTAGCTATACTGACTATTGACCTATCCCCATAATGTGACTTACATCTACCGTGTCCTGGATGCTGTGTACTCTTTCCAGCAGCATTAGCACACCTCACACCTACCTCTCCGATGAAGATACCACTTCTACCATCCCATACTTTAGTCCCTAACCATCCAAACCCTTCTACTGTACCAGATGTATCCACATCGAGTATACCGGACTCAATGTACTTTTCCACATCTTCTTGCTTTATGTCTCTTATGTCTGTGGAGCGTTGCTGAGTCAGTGCTTTCACAGCAGCAAAATGCTTACTGGTATAGGTATAGCATAAGGGCGTACCACCTACTATATAGGTGTCGCCACCGGCAGTATGCTTTTCTACCTCTACTTGTGCGTCTTTATAGTCTGCTAATGACAGAGGCATAAAACACCATCCATTCAGTCTATACTTCTGCTAATAAGTCCAGATAAGTCTAAAACAAGTCCATAAAACACTATAAGTCCAGGGAAATAACCCGATATAAATGGCCTATCTTTTTACCTATCCGAGCCATTTTTCCTCTCTACTGCATCCGTATACTGCTCTTCTGCTTCCATTAGATTGTTACTTATGTCTTCTGGAAGACTCTGCCCTGGATGTGCTTCTATCCATATCCGAATTACAGTCCTAACGTTAATCAATCGCCGATACAAGTTCTCAGTCGTCAT
>CAYGQI010000137.1:2291-5059 GCA_964351925.1 uncultured Anaerolineales bacterium
TCTATAGATTCATTACTAGAAAGGGAGTCTGATGGATGAGTTGGGGGAGGAAGAGAGTTGGGAGTGCATCGTCTCTGTCCATCAGACACCCTGTCCAGAAATCAATCTGTATTCATCTGTTAAGTCTACCCATCTAAGGACTACTCGGGGAGGGGAGTCTTGCCCAAGGACTCCACCTCCCCTATCGCAGAAAGGAGGACAAAGTCTACTCATCTAATCCGATTATAGGCGTTGAATCTTAGATGCCACGTCGTTCAGGATGTTACTTCCGACTCCGATAACTGCTCCGCTCAAAAGGAGTCTAGCGATTACTGGTACACTAATCCCTAGATACGGAGATACAATGTCTATCTTAAATGCCATCGTACCTGCCATCCCAAGGACGAATGTAACGTATGGGAGCCACCAGAGTTCCACCCCATCACTCTTTTCGACTGCCCAATTATGGTCTAACATCCATTGGACAATCTTAGGAGTATTCAGAAGGGGTTGCTTCAAGTAGTCCACTATAGCCTTTACCACCATAGCCATAAACAGTGCAGCACTCTTAGGATCTATGTCCATCACTCATTCCTCTCTAGTCCTCCTTATTAAAGAGCCAAATCTTATCATCTATAGATGAGCTTTGAGTAAGACTCCTACTTTTCCCTCTAAGAAGCACTACTCAAAAATCACCTAAAATAAAGTACCCGTGTTGGTCTTTTTCATAATATGGGTTTAGGTTTCATTCCAAGTCTTTTATCATCTATAGACTATCAAAATAAATCACCTAAAATAAAGTACCCGTGTAGCTGTTTTCTCTCATTTTCACTCATCCTATCTAAGATACATTTATACCTTCTATAGACTTATAAAAATATTCCCATAAATGTTTACCCCATATGAGCATTCAACAAATATTTTCATATTTAAGTCTATTCAATCTAAGACATAACTTTATAGTCTACCCATCTATACCATCTTAGACTGATACTACTCATCTATATATCTATACTATATCTATTTTACTCTTAGACTATGTTTCTATAATTAAAACTTTCTCCTGCTAGGCATACTAAGTACGGCTACATACTTTACCTGAATAATCTACTTATAATCACATTCTAGATATACTTCTATTATACATCGTAAAATCCTAGATTCATAAACTCTACTATATACATCAGTCAAAAAGTAGTAGTATAGGTGTAACAGGGTATATGGTAACTAGGTTTTACATCTTTTATGTCTTTGGATTGATTTATCAGAAAACTTTTGAAAAATTCCCTAGTAATTTCTGATTCTTAGATGGCAGTGTGTAAATATATTTTACCCAAAAACTTTTGAAAAATTCCCTGGTAATTTCTGTCTGGTATATATCTGTTGTTTTAGTAAAACATTGGAAAACTTTTGAAAAATTCCCTAGTAATTTCTGTCGGGGACCGACATCGGCTGCCCATGACGGTTCTTTTTTACCTGCTAATCAGTGTTACCTTATACTGGTTACAAACTACGTCAGCCCAACTTACACTGATTATAAATTAATAGGTGACTAAAGTCACATTTATACTGTAACCATAATTGACTAGGGCAAGTAAAATTGTAGCAAGCCATTGTAGGGGCATTTTATGGCGTGGTTTAATGATATTCATTATTGATTATAGGTTTATTGAATATGGGTTATGATGCATAGTAATATAGGTTTTGAATTATGACCAGATTTTGACGTATGCAGTATGGCTGATTATGGCTTTAGGGGCATTTTTACTTGAGTGTAAACACACTCAAGCTACTTGATAGTGAAAATATGCACCTACCCTGATACCTGAATTATGGGTTTAAGCTGATAGTGTTCATACTCACATACTGTAATGCTTTAGTGTTTTACTGTACTAATGATTTGACGTTTGACTAATTAGTTAATTGCTTATATTGTAGTTTATAATGATTATCAGTTAAATGGCTATATAAGTAAACTAGGACAAGCAGTACTGAGTAAGCTCATTATAGGGCAAAAACTTTAATATGTTAAATATTGAAAAAGGCTTGACAAAATTTAAAAGGGCTTTTATGCACACTAATTATTGTCAAGTTAGTTATGCTATGTATCATACAATTACACTGATTATAGGTAATATGGGTATAATTATATGACATACATATATAATGAGTATCATTGAATTATGAATAATGCTTGGCTAGCACACTAATAACGTGGTATAATGACCGTAGGTCATTAACATATTAAGCCTGGGCAAGGGGCACGCGCACGGGGTAGGGTAGGGCAACAACCGCCGGTCAACCCAGCACTTGATACCTGGTAGCACGCACGGTGAGTCAAGGGTCAAGGCAAAAAGGGGCTGACAACCGCCAGGGTTAGGCTAGCCTACAACCGGGCAAGCTCACAAGGCCAGTGCATATAGGGCAAGTAAGCAAGGCAAGGTTTTACGCTTGCTTACTTTTGCCAGTGTAATTAGTGAAAATGTGTTTTTGTAGGCCCTATTGAATACCCCAATAACCCTACAAAATGGTATCATAATGATACGTAACACGTCACAAAATAAAGCTATTTAATTCATTGAATAGCTTGTTACACTGGCATAAACTTTGCATTTTTGACTAATTATGTCAAAAGGCAAAGGGCAAGGTATAACTGATAGCATAAAAGCATGTTACATTTACGTGGTAACATAATGAAAATGTACGTATGCTAGTGCTACTAGTGCTAAATATCAGTTATACCTTGCCTTTTGATTTTTGATTTAGTCAATGAAAGGGGTAGTAAAATG
>CAYGQI010000138.1:0-3493 GCA_964351925.1 uncultured Anaerolineales bacterium
GGCAGTGGTGATGTGACAACCATGTCGATCCTTGCTGCGACGGTACGGCTCAGTGGCAGGGTACTGAGCAAGGAGGAGGGAGTAGTAGCTGGACTTGATGTGGCAAGGAGCGTGTTTCGCGCAGTCGATGAAGAGACGCTGTTCACTCTCCAGGTAGATGACGGCGACTTGGTTGGCAATGGTACGACGTTAGCCACGGTCACAGGCCCAGGTGCAGCCATCCTTAGTGCAGAGAGGGTAGCCCTCAATTTCCTGCAGAGGATGTCGGGGATAGCTACCATGACCCGGCGTTTCGTTAAGGCCGTCGAGGGGACGAAAGCGGTGATCCTTGACACCCGCAAGACGGCGCCGGGGCTGCGGGCTCTGGACAAGCTGGCGGTGAAGCTCGGTGGCGGACAGAATCACCGCTTTGGGCTGTATGACATGGTGTTGATAAAGGACAATCACATCGCGGCAGCAGGAAGCATCGCAGAGGCGGTGAGAAGAGCGCGGCCTACAGCTGACGACAAGAGACAGGCCATCGAGGTGGAGGTGACTTCTCTGGTTCAGTTCAGAGAGGCCCTCGCTGCCGAGCCCGACCGCATCATGCTAGACAACATGAGTCTGGGCGACATGGCTGAGGCTGTGGCCTTGGCGGGGGGCGCGGTGGAACTCGAGGCGTCGGGCAACGTCACGCTGGATAACGTGGCTGAGATCGCGGCCACAGGCGTGGATTTCATCTCTGTGGGGGCCCTCACTCACTCTGTGCGTGCGTTGGACATCAGTCTCGAGATTACGGGTAGTTCGTGATCTGTTCGTTGGCCGCGGGCCATCGTGCAGCGCGATCAGGAGGTGCATCGAGTATGGCCTTGACGAATGACCTGGACCGAGCACCGGAAGAAGTGCTCGAGCGTATTGAAGAGACCAGGCGCAGGTTGGGGAAGGCCGCCGTTATCCTGGGACATCACTATCAGAGTGACGATGTGATCCGCTTCGCGGACCACAGGGGAGATTCGCTGGAGCTGTCGCGCGTTGCTGCCTCGTCGCGCGATGCTGCTTACATCGTCTTCTGCGGAGTCGATTTCATGGCTGAATCGGCTGCTCTCCTCTGCGATGCGCGGCAGCGTGTCTTCATCCCCTCCCACGAAGCCAGATGTCCGATGGCCGCCATGGCGGACAGGATGGGAGCAGAGCAAGCCTGGGATCGGTTGACGCAGGTTTGGGGTCCGGATGTCATTCCGGTCACGTATCAGAACTCCAGCGCGGAGATCAAGTCATTCTGCGGAGAGTTGGGCGGCGCTGTCTGTACGTCCTCCAATGCCAGGGCCGTCTTCCAGTGGGCACTGAGCCAGAAGGGGCACATCCTGTTTTTCCCGGACGAACATCTGGGGCGGAACACCGCTCTGTCGCTGGGCATCGCAGCGGAGGAGATAGCTGTCTGGGATCCTGAGGAGTCTTCCGGTAGCCAGCCCGGACTGCGCGGCGCCAGTGTTGTGGTCTGGAAGGGATACTGCCGCGTGCACACCCGCTTCACTGTGGGTCACGTGCAAGAGGCGCGGGAGAGGTATCCGGACGCAAGAATAGTGGTGCACCCCGAGTGTACGGCCGAGGTCGTTGCCAGATCCGATGTGGCTGGCTCCACCAGCCACATTGTCAGAGTCGTCGAGGAGGCACCGGCTGGGGCCACCCTTGTCATCGGCACAGAGAAGAACCTGGTCAGCAGGCTGGCTACCGAGCATCCCGAGAAGACTGTGGTCCCTCTGGCACCGTCACTGTGCGGTGCCATGAGCCTCATCAACCCTGAGAACCTGTTGTCGGTCCTGGAGGCCATCCTGGAGAACCGTGTGGACGATGCCGTGCGAGTCCCTCCCGAGACGGTTGCAGGGGCTACCCTGGCTCTGGATAGGATGCTGGCGGTGGTGTGAAATGGTGACGGGTGGCAGCACCATGCGTACGGATGTCCTTGTCATCGGTTGCGGTATCGCCGGCTCGACGGCGGCTCTGCGCCTGTCTCAAGAAGAGTCTCTGCACGTGACTGTCATAACCGGTGCAGATGACCCCCAGGAGACGGCCACGTTCTACGCGCAGGGAGGTATCATCTATCGTGGCCTCGATGATTCCGCAAAGCTGCTGGCGGAGGACATCATCAGGGCGGGGGACGGCCTGAGCAACCCTGACGCCGTGTCCATTCTGTGTGAGGAGGGACCGCCGTTACTGCGCCACATGCTGATCGAAGAGCTTCATGTTCCCTTCGACGCCGGGCCCTCGGGCGAGTGGCATCTGACGCTGGAAGGGGCGCAGTCCACTGCCCGCATTCTGCACGTCGCCGACGCCACCGGGAAGGCCATTGAAGAGAGACTGGTTTCCGCATTGCTGAGTCGCCCCAATGTTGAGTTGCTGGCCAGACACACGGCGGTGGACTTGCTGACCCCGGCCCACCACTCGCGGGATCGACGCGCGGTGTACGAGCCGTTGTCCTGCTGCGGCGCTTACGTCTTGGACCAGCAGAGCGGGAGGGTGGTCACGTGCCTGGCTGGGGCCACCATCGTGGCCACCGGCGGCCTGGGCCAGATCTTCCTGCATACCACCAACCCCGTCACATCCCGAGGCGATGGCCTGGCGATGGCGCATCGTGCCGGAGCCCGGGTTATCAATGCCGAGTACGTGCAGTTTCATCCCACGGCATTCTATGATCGCTACGCTCCACGCTTTCTGATCTCCGAGGCGGTTCGTGGCGAGGGGGCTCGCCTGGTGACGGAAACGGGGCAGACCTTCATGGAGAAGTATGACAGCGAGTGGCGTGACTTGGCGCCTCGGGATGTGGTGTCGCGAAGCATCCATCTGGAGATGCTGGCGACGGGGGCCAAGTGCGTCTATCTGGACATCGCATCCTACATGTCTGCTGACAAGATCAGGGAGCGGTTTCCCAACATCTACGAGCAATGCCTGGCCTATGGTGTGGACATCACCAAGGAACCGATTCCGGTGGTGCCAGCTGCTCACTACTGCTGCGGGGGGATCTGGGTGGACGAATATGGGCGCACCGGTCTGAAGGACCTGTACGCGGTCGGAGAAGTTTCCTGCACCGGAGTCCACGGGGCCAATCGGTTGGCCAGCAGCAGTCTGCTGGAGGGGCTTGTTTGGGGCTGGAGGGCTGCCGAGGATATCATCCGGGGGATCCGTGGTGGGTGCAAGACGGCTTGCATTGACATACCACCCTGGCAGGACGAGGATCTTACGGAGACGGCGGATCCAGCGCTCATCATTCAGGACATGACCACCATACGCCACATCATGTGGAACTACGTGGGCCTGATACGGAGCAGGAAGCGGTTGGAGCGGGCGATCGGCGATCTGAGCAGTCTGGAGTGGGAGATCGAGAAGTTCTACCGCTCGACGAGGTTGACGGATGGTCTGATTGGTTTGCGTCATGCTGTGCAGACCGCCCTGATCGTGACCAGAGCCGCTTGGGAGAACAAGGAGAGTCGAGGCAGTCACTTCCGCGAGGACTGAG
>CAYGQI010000138.1:3593-5004 GCA_964351925.1 uncultured Anaerolineales bacterium
GGCTCTGCTGGGTTTGATTATCGTTCTGGCGGCGACCGCCGTGTGGATTGATCTGCCTGGCAATCCGGGGATACACATCCATCTGGGCCCCATCAACATCGACCGGGACATCGAGCTTCGCAGAGGGTTGGATCTTCAGGGAGGCCTTCAAGTCCTCCTGGAGGCAGATCTACCTCCCGGAGAGACAGTTGACGCGGGAGCCATGGAGGCGACCAGGGCCATTATCGAGCAGCGAGTCAATGGTCTGGGAGTTTCCGAGCCTCTGATCCAGCTCTCAGGGAGCAAGCGAATCATCGTCGAGTTGCCTGGCATCGAGGATCCCGAACGGGCCATCCAGACCTTCGGTGAGACCGGTCTTCTGGAGTTCATTGATGCGGGGCGCACTTTCCTGCCGGCCGGCACCGTTGTGGCCACCACCGGGCAAGTAGCTCCTACGACGCCCATCAGCCCCACAGTGACCGTCACCCTGACGACGGAGCTGGGGACGCCGAGTCCAGAGCCCACCCTGACAGCCACGGAGGTGGTCACGGCCACACCCACGGTGGTGATCACGCCGACTCTGCCCAGCGGGCCCGAGGAACCGGTCTACCAGACCATCCTCACCGGGCGCCACCTGACCGGGGCCAACATGGGCTTTGGCGAGCTGGGGTTGATGGAGATCCACTTCCAGCTGAACGACGAGGGGGCGGCTCTCTTCGACCAGTACTCCAGTACGCACGTGGGGCAACAAATGTGCATCGTCCTGGACAAAGAGATCGTCAGCTGCGCGAGGATCAACGAGCGCATTCCCGGCGGTTCCGTGAGCATCAGCAGGGAGGGAGGCTTTTCGGAGGAGGAGGCGGAGAGTATCGTCATCCGCCTGAAGTACGGCGCTTTGCCCATTCCCTTGCGTGTGGAGACCAACCGCACCGTCGGCCCAACCCTGGGAGAGGACTCTCTTCAGAAGAGCCTGCTGGCTGGGGCCATCGGCCTGAGCACGGTTACCCTTTTCATGCTGCTGTACTATCGCTTTCCTGGCGTCTTGGCTGACCTGGCCTTGCTGATCTACGCCTCCGTGGTGCTGGCGTTGTTCAAGTCTATACCTGTGGTTCTGACCCTGCCCGGCATTGCGGGCTTCATTCTCTCGGTGGGCATGGCGGTGGACGCCAATATCCTGATCTTCGAGCGCATGAAGGAGGAGTTGCGAGCCGGCAAGGGCCTGCGTCTGGCCGTGGAGCAGGGGTTCAGCCGGGCGTGGCCGTCCATCCGTGACTCGAACTTCTCCACGCTCATCACCTGTGCCATACTTTTCTGGTTCGGCTCCTATTTTGGGGCCAGCGTTGTGAAGGGCTTTGCCTTGACCCTAGGCCTCGGGGTCATAGTGAGCATGTTCACAGCCATCGTCGTGACCCGCACGCTCTTGCGGTTGATC
>CAYGQI010000139.1:0-4941 GCA_964351925.1 uncultured Anaerolineales bacterium
TGCATCATGCCCGCTGGTGAGATGCTACACACTGTGCATATGCGATCTGCGCACCCACTCCCAGACCATGCCTCGCTGGGGCGCAAGCATAAACACAACCAGGAAGATGACCGTGGCGGTGAGCACCACCACTGCCCCGGAGGCGACATTAATGTAGAAGCTGAGGTAGAGGCCGGCAACGCTGGAGAAAGCACCAATGGCCGCGGACACAGCCATCATCGTGCTCAGACGTCGCGTGAGTAGATAAGCCGTCGCGGCTGGTGTCACCAGCATTGCCGCGACAAGCCCCACTCCGACTGTCTGTAATGACACAACGATCGTCAGTGCTAACAGAATCAGCATGACGTTGTGCAGGAGTTCAGCAGGCAAGCCTAACGTGGCTGCTAATACCGGATCGAAGGAGACAACCAGGAACTGCTTATACAGCAGCGCAATGGTCGCCAGCACCACACAACCCAGAGCGGCAGTCAACCACAGACTACCCACGGTCACACCCAGAACGTTGCCAAACAGAATGTGCGTCAAGTCTACGGCGTATGTTCTGATCGTGCTGATGAGAGCCACACCTAGCGAAAGTGCGGCGGCGAATAGAATGCCGATCGCTGTGTCTTCTTTTATGGCACCATGACGAGAGAACACGCCTATGGCCAGCGCAACCACCACAGCGGCTAATAGCGCGCCGACCATCAGGTCGCCCTTGAGCAAGTAGGCTATGGCCACACCAGGTAGAATCGCATGGGCCAGGGCGTCGCCCAGAAAGGCCATGGAACGCAGAATCACGTAGCATCCCACCACGGCACAGAGCACACCGACCATCAGTGAAGCCAAGAAGCCACGCTGCATGAAACTGTATGCTAGTGGAGCAGTTATCAGGTTCACCATCTTTTCTCGGTGTGTACCTCCTCATGCGGAGCGCAGCACTGATCCACAACCACCAGATCCTTCAAGAACAGCGCCTGCCCTCCAAAGGCCTCAGTGACGGCCTCGGTCGTGAACACCTGTGCTGCGGGACCGTAGGCGATCAATCGCCGATTGAGCAACGCGATTTTCTCAAAGCGTGCCGCGGCCAAGTTCAAGTCGTGGGTGGAGACCATCACCGTAACCGCTTGCGCCTGTAGCTGATCCAGCAACGCCAGGCTGGCCTCCCGAGCAAAGAGGTCCACGCCTGTGAACGGCTCATCCATCAACAGGATGTGCGGCTCCTGCGCCAGCGCACGCGCCAGGAAGACCCGCTGCTGCTGCCCACCCGAAAGCTCCCCGATAGCGTGTTGCGCCAGATCGTCTATGCCCATCTGTTCCAGAGAGCGTCGCACGACAGCACGGTCGTGGTTCCCAGGACGCCCAAACCAGCCCAGTCTGCCATAACGCCCCATCATCACCACATCAGCGACGGTCACTGGAAAGCGCCAGTCTATCTCCTCACGCTGGGGAACATAGGCCACCTCATCCTGGTGATGCCCGAGAGGTTTGCCATGAATCAGGATGCGCCCTTGACGCAAGGGGAGCAACCCCACCAAAGCTTTGAACAGGGTCGACTTGCCGGCTCCATTCGGGCCTACCACCGCCACCCGTGCCCCGCGGGGCACCTGGAGAGTCACATCGTGCAGGGCCAAGTGGCCGTTGTAGGCCACCGTAACACTCTCTATCAGCAGGCCGCCCTGTTCCTGAGTCTCGGTTTCGAGTTCCTGGCGTTCCATGACAAACACCTCTCCGTAAGGACAAAACGGGCAGCCCATCCTACCCCAGAGCACCCACGATGATGCTCGTGTTGTGCTTCATCATCTCGAGATATGTAGGCGCCAGCCCCTCGGGTTCGGTCGTTGAATGCGTGTATAGCTGCGTAACGACCCGCACCCCGGTCTCCTGGGCGACTTGTTGCGCCAACTGGGAATTGGCTCCTGTTTCCAGGAAGATCGCCGCCACGTCGGCTGCTCTGATCTGCTCCACCAGTGCTGCTATCTGCTGGGCCGAGGGTGATGAACCTGTGCTGACGCTGGGCAAGATGGTGCCAACGATTCTGAAACCGTAACGATCGGCGAAGTAACCGAGGCTCTCGTGGTTGGTTACCAGGAGACGGCGCTCGGCCGGAATCTGCTCGACCTGAGCTGTAATCCAGGAATCGAGTTCTTTGAGCCGTGCGGTGTAAGCGGCAGCATTAGCCGTATATGTCGCAGAGCCCTCAGGATCGGCCCGGATCAAGCCCTCGCGGATGTTCTCCACATACTGGACAACGTTGTTAGGATCCAACCAGAAATGAGGATCAACCTCACCCTCGTGCCCTAAACGGCCAGTCAGCCCTGCGGAGGCTTCGATCACCTGACGTTCACCGCCTACATTCTCCAACAACCTATCCAGGGAGGTCTCAAAACCAGCTCCATTCGTGATCAGCACATCGGCGTTGGCCACCCTCGTGACGTCGCCGGGTGTAGGCTCGAAACCATGGGGGTCCACTCCTAAGGGCATCAGCGCCTCGACCTCTGACCGATCGCCCACCACGTTCTGGGCGATGTCGGCCAAAAAGGTTTCGACAGCCAAGATGCTCAGCTGCGGAGCCTTCGGGCCCTGCTGGGCAGGCATAGTTCCAGACTGGCAGCTGCCCATGAACGCCAACGCTGCCAGCATAACCAGCATGGTGAGCAGCGTGTGAGCTCGTTTCCTCATCTTCTGTCTACCGCTGACTGACTGCGAGTCTCAACGCTCTGCAGACAACGAGGTCACCCTGCCCCGTGCTCGGCAGTCGGGGCAAAGGCCGGACAACTGGAGGAGATGATTTTCTATCCGATATCCCGTGCTACCCTCGATCCACTCAATGAGCGGTTCCAGATTCTCTTCGCCCGGGAATTCGACCACTCGATTGCAGCCCTGGCAGATCAGTGCGTGCCGGTGGCCGCTCGAGGCAGCGACATAGCCGTGACACCCCCCCTCCAAATGAACCCGGCGTACGAAACCCAGCTCACTGAGCACTTCCAAGCTTCGATATACAGTGGTCAATCCCAACTTGGGGTAGATCCTGCAACCTCTCTCCCGGACTTCTGCGGGAGTCAGGAGTTCGAACCCATCCTGGATCACCCTTAGCACTGCAAGTCGCTGTGGGGTCAGCTTGTATCCGTGGGCCTGCAGAGCCCTGGCCATTTCCGTATCACGCACATCATGTTCCCGTTGTAATTGAAAATGATTTTCACCTAGCCCCATCATATGAGGATCTCTTTCGTTTGTCAAGACGAAAAAAGGGCATCGGGCGACAACCCTCGATGCCCCGCCACGCCGAAGTGGGCAGACTCACTCTGCTATTCTATGTAGACCGAGTAGGTGTAGCTCGCCACCTCAGTCGTAGCAGGTGCCACAGCTGAGACAACCAGTACGGCCCTGTCTACCTCAGTCCCGAAGTCAGCGATCACCATACGGCCCTCTTGCCCCTCTGCGAGCTCCATCTCTCCGACTGTCGTCTCCTTGCCAAAGGAGATCACCTGCACAATCCACTCCTGAGGCAAGACATTGGTGGAGCGGAGGAAACCCTCGGACTGCCAGCCGCCGTCCGACTCGGCATCGTACACATAACCTAGCTCAGGAATGGAGATGTCGTCAACGCAGAAGCCTGGGTCGTTGTACGAATCATCGGTAACGTACTCGAATCGAATCATCACCTCTTGGCCAGCATACCGTGACAGATCCACCTGTTCCTTGACCCAGACAGCGCCCTCTTCTCCTCCGCTAGTGCCTGTGTAACCATAGCCAAAGTTGTTCCCGTAGGGGTTCGTGTCGCTGGTGTGGGCGCCCGGGATGATATCCCACTTCTTACCGCCGTCGGTTGACACCTCCAGGTATGCGTAGTCGTAGTCGTCCTCGATGTCGTACCAGGTCCAGAACTCCAGAGTGGCTGCCTGAATATCGCTGAGGTCGAATCCCCGGGTGAGGGTCATGTCACTCACGTCCCCTCTGTTGGACCACCACTCGTATCGCCCGCCATGGGGTTCATTGTCTACCAGCTTCACCTGAGTCGAGCCCGCGAACTCTACGACCAGATCTCCCGTGCCGTGCTCCAACTCGATGTAGTCGGCCGCATACTGATGGACTGTGCTCGCGCGGCTATCCGGATAGCTTCGGTGGCTATGATCGACGGCTACGGTGCCCGGCAGAGCGAGGCCGGTGTAGCCGAACCGGCCGTCGCCGAGGCTGGTGTCGTCCAGGAAGTTGGCTATCAGCCAGTCCCTGAACACGTCCTCGGAAGTAAGACCCACTCCGTTTGCCTCTAGAACCTCATCGATACCTTCCATCCCATCTGCCTGGGTGGCAGTCAACTCCCTCATCAGGTCAGGCCCGAAGCGCTCCGCGAAATAGTAGATGAAAAGGTGAGATGCATCGTAGTAGGCGGCTGCCTGCTCTATCTCATCGGCCCAGGCGGTGAGTTGCGTATCCGGTTCGCTCAGAAACGCCTGTATCCAGGCAGCGTAGCCATTGAGAGTCTCAGCGGTCTGAGCACACCCCTCATTCACCCAGGTTTCTTCGTTCGCATCGACGTTCCAGTGTATCATGTGCTGGAATTCGTGGGCGATGTAGTTGTTGTACTCGTCGGCGCCCGGCTCGACGTAGCCAGCGTTGATGTAGATCATCTCCTTCTCGTTGCTGAAGGGGTTCACGCTCTGGGGATACTCATCGTTGCTGGAATAGTATCCGCCCACACTGGGGAGCGACGCGTTCAAGACGTGGACGTGCACGTCGTTGTCCACGCCCGGGCTCCACTCTGACCCAAAGAACTGTCGATTGGTCGGATAGATGTGTTCCTCAAACTCGAGGGCAGCTGCCTCAATGCCCGCCTGATCCAAGGTCAGGCCATCTTCCACCCACATATAGACGTGGGGGGTAATGTGACGCAGCGTAGCCTCGATCTCAAAGTACGTCTCCGACAGCTCTTCGTCGTTGACCCAGAAGGTCTCCCGCTGC
>CAYGQI010000140.1:0-4922 GCA_964351925.1 uncultured Anaerolineales bacterium
CCAGAGGGGGTGATCAGCATCATGCTCCTGGGCGGGGATAGGCTTGCGGGCCAGGTGGGTTGGCGTACCGACACCATGATCTATGTGCGTATAGACCCGGCCACCAAGGTGGTGGGAATGCTGTCCATTCCCCGGGATCTGTGGGTCTACATACCCGGGCATGGCTACGATCGCCTCAACACCGCGGACTACACGGGAGAGAGCGAGGGCTACCCCGGCGGTGGCCCTGCCCTGCTCAACGAGACGCTGCTCTACAACCTGGGCATTCGGTTCGATCACTACGTCAGAGTAAACTTCGAAGGCTTCCAGCAGATCGTAGACATCCTCGGGGGAATCGACGTCGATGTCGAATGCGCCGTGGAGCTATGGGGAGCCGATCCTGACAACCCGGGCGGGTGGAAGAAAATTGGCTTCGTTCCGGCCGGGATGCAGCACCTGGACGGGCTGACCGCGCTGAGGTACGCCCAGTGTCGCTACAACACGCCGGTGTTCGATCGTGACCGACGCCAGCAGAGGGTTTTGTTCGCCGTCCGCGACAGGGTGATGGAACTGGGCATCACCGGTCTTCTTCCTCGCGCGATCGAGTTGCTGGTCACGATGAGGGACATGGTGCAGACCGATCTCAGTCCCACGGGGATTACGAGCTTGGCACAACTGGTGCCGGAGGTCCCGCCCTCGAACGTGAACAGGGCCAACATTGACCTCAGCATGGCGCCCCAGTGGACGACGCCTGAGGGGGCCTGGGTGATGCTCCCCGATCGCGAGAAGATCGCCCCGGTCATCATGGGTATGCTCGATCCTCCATCGGAGGAGGTCAGCTTGCTTAAGCAGGAAGGTGCCAGGATTGTAGTGTGGAATGGCACGCCCAGGCACGGCTGGGCGCGGCAGGTAGCAGACCGTCTGGAATTGCGAGGGTTTCAGATCATCGAGTTCGCCCCCGCTGACAGGACTGACTATGCCGAGACTTTGATTGTCAGCTACACTGAGAAACCCTACACTGTGCAGAACTTGCAGGCGTACCTGGAAGTCAAGGACGAAAACGTGCGGCGTGAGCCCGGTGCCTCCAGCGAGATGGACGTGCTCGTCATCTTGGGGGATGATTTCCACACGATCTGTCCTGAGTGAGAACCTTGCCTATAGCCGCAATCCCCACCATCGTCTTGGCGAAGGTCGTCGAGGCGCCGTACACCTGCCCTGGGAAGCTGGAGAGCCTTTCCTGTGTGAGGCGAGCAAGCAAGCACTGGAGCCGCCTGTGAAGAAGAAGTGGTTTGCCCTCTTTCTGATCGGCTGGCTGTGCTTGGCTGCCCAGGTGACTCACGTTCCGACCGCAGCGGGGTCCGGCTCACTCCTTGGTTGGGTACCCGCTGCCGAGGAGGATGTTCTTTCCAGGGCCCACGGGGGCTCCATGCAGATGGGCTCCTTTCCGTCCTCTTCACTGATCGAGCCCGGGGTTGTCCGCATCATGCTTCTGGGCACCGATCGCCGTCCGCCCGCCGGGGGTTGGCGCACGGACACCATGATCCTCGTCTCCATCGATCCTGAAGAGCAGATTGTGAGTATGGTTTCCATACCCAGGGACCTCTATGTCGATATTCCGGGCCACGGCAAGACTCGCATCAACATGGCCGACAACTTCGGGGAAGCAGAGCACTATCCCGGCGGTGGGCCTGCCTTGCTGAGAAGAATGCTGGAAGAGAACGTAGGCTTGACCTTTGACCGCTACATACGCATCGACTTCCAGGGCTTCGCGGAGATGATCGATTTGCTAGGCGGCATCGACGTGGACGTGCGCTGCCCGACGGAGCTGCGGGTTCCGATCATGAAGTCCCCGGGCGAGTATCTGCTGTGGCGCAGTTTTCCCGCCAGTATGCAACATATGGATGGCGAACTGGCCCTGATGTACTCGCGCTGCCGCGCCCACACACCCGTTTTCGACCGCGATCGAAGACAGAGGGAAGTGCTTCTGGCCATCCGCAATCGGGTGCTGGAATTGGGCCTCCCCCGACTCCTGCCGAAGCTATTCCAGCTGTTAGACACCATGAAGCTGCACGTGCAGACGGACCTGGAACCAGCCGAGATAGTGGCTTTGGCACAACTGATGATGGTGGGTTCCCCATATCACGTCAACCAGAGCGTGATAGACCTGTCTGCGGCGCCTCAGTGGCCCACCGCCGACGGGGCGTGGGTGATGCGTCCGGACAGGCGCCTGGTCAAGGAGTTGATGTCGGGGCGCATGGAGCCGCCCTCCTGGGAGGAGCAGACGCTGGCCGCCGAGGGTGTGCGGATCGCCGTGGACAACGGGACCGCCGTGGAGGGGTTCGCTGCTCAGATCGCCGACCGTCTAAGATCGGGCGGCTACGATGTGGTAGAAGTGGGCAAGGCTGACAGATTGGACTACGGAG
This sequence comes from uncultured Anaerolineales bacterium, assembly GCA_964351925.1. GTDB lineage: Bacteria > Chloroflexota > Anaerolineae > UBA7937 > B3-Chlor > JAUVXJ01. Next base: position 2,403 of record CAYGQI010000140.1, read on the forward strand.
AGACCATCATCGTTAGCTACGCGGGAACGAGTTTCACTCTGGACCGCTTGCGGCAATACCTTGGTGTGGGCGAGGACCATGTCCGCTACGAACCTGATTGGCTGAGTGATGTGGCCATCAGGGTCGTTGTGGGCCGCGATGCGCAATGGTCGTGTCCATAGGACAAGGAGGAGGGCGCATGAGATCGCGGGACTGGCGGGAGAGGTGTGGAGGGAAGCTTACGACAGCACGAGAGGCCCTGAGACTCGTCAGGCGGGGCTGCTCCGTGTTCATTGGCTCTGGGGCCGCGGTCCCGCAGCTTCTGGTGACCGAGCTTTCTAAGATGTCGGCAGATCTGGCAAATGTCAGATTGATCCACGGTCTGACCCTAGCGTTGACCCCCAACACCGAGTCTGAGTTCGGTGACCTATTCCGCCACGATGCTTTGTTCATCGGAGAGGGGGTGAGAGACGCGGTCTGCCAGGGTCGCGCTGACTATACTCCCGTTTTCCTCTCAGAGGTTCCGGGCCTGTTCGCCTCCAAGAGCATCTATCTCGACGTCGCCCTGATACAAGTTTCTCCTCCCGACGAGCGTGGTCTGTGCAGCTACGGAGTCTCGGTCGATGTGGTCAAATCCGCCGCCGAGAACGCTCGTCACGTCATCGTCGAGGTAAACCCCCGCATGCCCAGGACCTTGGGTGACAGCTTCATTCACGTGGATCAGATAGCTGCCATGGTGGAGAACGACACTCCCCTTCCGGAACTGCACTTTCCGCCACCGGATGAAGTGTCGCTCAAGATCGGCAGGAATGTGGCCAGCCTGGTAGACGATGGGGCCACGATCCAGATGGGCATCAGCAAGATCGCCCGGTCTGTCGCTCCTTGCCTGGAGAAGAAGAAAGACCTGGGAGTGCATACGGAACTCGTGTCAGATTGGATCGTCGACCTCATGGAGAGGGGAGTTGTGACGAACGCTCGCAAGACGTTGGATCGGAAGAAAGTAGTCACGAGCTTCTGTCTGGGCACGAGACGCCTGTACGATTTCGTGGACGACAACAGTGACTTCGAGTTTCGTCCCTGCGACTACACAAACGACCCGTCGATCATCAGTCAGCAGGATAACATGGTCGCCATCAACTCGGCGCTGGAGATAGATCTCACGGGCCAGGTATGCTCGGATTCGCTGGGGCAGGTATTCTACAGCGGGCTGGGGGGGCAAGTGGACTTCATCAGGGGGGCGGCCAGGGCCAAGGACGGCAAGCCCATCATTGCCCTACCATCCACGGCGGCAGGGGGCGTCATGTCCCGCATCGTACCGAGCCTGTCCAAAGGGGCCGGTGTGATGATCACCAGGGGGGATGCGTACTACGTGGTAACCGAGTATGGCATTGCCTACCTCCATGGGAAGAATGTCCGCGAGCGCGTGCTGGCTCTGATAAGCATAGCCCACCCCAGGTTCAGGGAGCAGTTGCTGGAGGAGGCCAAGTCGAATCTGTACATCTACGGAGACCAGTTGATTCCCGTGGGCATCTACCCATCAGATCTAGAGACGACCTCCATTTTCAGGGGAGAGGTGGTCTTCTTCAGGCCGATCAAGGCCACCGATGAGGTCATGATGCAGGATTTCTTCTATAGCTTGTCGGATCGCAGCATCTACCAAAGGTACTTCACTCCGCTGCGTGCCATGCCCCATCACACCGTTCAGGTTATGACCACCATCGACTACGATCAGGAGATGGCCATTGTCGGCCTGGTGCGCAGGGAGGGCCGGGAGCGCATCATCGCCGTGGGAAGATACGGCCTCTTGAGGGACTCTTCGGAGCGGGCTGAGATAGCTTTCACGGTGCGAGATGACTATCAGAACATAGGCATCGGCACCTTCCTGCTGAACTATCTGGCCGAGATCGGCACTGGGCGTAGCGTGAAGGAGTTCACCGCCGAGATCCTCGAGAACAACGGTCCCATGCTCGCCATTCTGAACAGGGCTCAGCAGCCCGTGCAGTGTGTCTATGACGATGGAGTCTACATCGCCACCATGAAGCTGGAGGAGCATGGCTAGGATCTTGATAGTTGACGACGATCCCGATTTTGTGCATTCCAGCAGGCGGGTTTTGCAGCCGCACGGGTATCAGGTTAGTGCGGAGTCGGACAGCGGCGAGGCGCTGGCCCTCATGGAGCGTTCCAGGCCAGACCTCTTGTTGCTGGACGGCGCGATGAAGTACGGCACCGACAGTGTGGATCTGATAGAGTGCATGTCCCGCAGCAAGCACTTGAGGGACATCCCGGTAGTGTTGATCACCTCGATGCCCGCGACGAGTGGCGCCCTCGACGAGCGGGCTGAGCACTTGCCCTGGCTGCCAAAGCCTGTGGAGCCCGACACGCTTCTGGAGGTTGCCGCCGAACACACGACGAGGACTGCTTTTGTCTACTCACCCCGCTATGCCCAATATGACTACGGCCGAGACCATCCGCTAGAGCCTCGTAGGGCTTTGGAGGCTGTGCAACTGTGTCGCAAGCATGGTCTCCTGGACAAGCCCTGGA
>CAYGQI010000141.1:0-2597 GCA_964351925.1 uncultured Anaerolineales bacterium
TTCGCACCCCGAATTGCCAGGTCACCTTCGAACATGGTCTCTCCCAGATCACTATTCAAACCGACAACGGCTCCGAGTTCATCGGCTCTATCGGCGCCAAGAAAGACAGCCTCTTCACTCGCGTGGTGGAGAAGACCTTCGGAGCTCGCCACTGTACTATCCCGCCGGCCACCTCCCATTTCAACGGCTCAGTCGAGTAGGCTGAAATAGTAGACGGTGGCGTTCAGACAGGCGTCGGCGGTCTTCAGCACCTCGACCAGTTCACCGTGACTAGTGGCGTCCACTTGCTGCACAGCAACCTTGGGGCTGCCCACGATATCCGCTACTGTCCGAGCTTGGGTGAGATCATGGTCGGCGATGACGACTTCATCGACGCGCGGATGGCCGGCTAGATCTTGGACCGAGATGCAGCCCATTTTCCAGCGCCACCAAGCACCACGATTCTCATGTTCGGTCACCTCCTGTGTGCTAATATTAGTATCTGTGACCTCGCATCGAGTCGAGCGCAGAGACCTTAGACTACAAGCCAAGTTCGTTCGCAACCCAGGCTAGACCCAGTTCCTCCAGCTTGGCCCGTGTCGGGCGGCCATCCTCATCCCAGCCAGCCATGCGGTAGTAGAGAGCCCTCGCCGCCTGCACCTCGTCGCCATCGAGGGCGATCCCATCACTCGCCCCGCCAGCCAACGGGACCAGCAGTTTGGGCGGTACCGTGTCCGCTGCCGCCCCGACACCTTCTCGAGCATTGAAGGCTCGCAACAGGTTCAACCTCCGCTCACCCACCTTCATCAACTCCCAGAGACTCACATCCCAGCCTGTGACGGCACGCACCAACTCTACCATCTGGTTGGGACCGTACAGGTGCCAGGCGGGACCCCACACGAATTGGCAAAGATTGAGGCTATCCAGCGCGCTGTAGATTCGCTGGGTGTAGAGGGTGAAGCGGATCTTCTCCGGATTGAGGCTGAACTTGGGCTGAGGCTCAAGGAGGTCCAGAGCCGCGAGTCGATCGGCGTAATTCTCGTAGTCGTCCTCGTAGACTGGGTCATGCTCATGAGACTGGTGATCGGCTCCGAAGGGATTGACGGCGTAGACCAACGCGAGGGTCCGCTTGACCTGAGGCATGTGGGCAGGCAGTTCTTGGTCCTTCACCGTCACCACCAACTCGTTTCCCACGCCCAGGATGCCCGCTGCACGGGCAGAACCTTCGCCTAGAACTCGCCCGAAGCCCTCGCGCTTGCCGATGAGTTCTACCATCCGAATCAGCGCCTCCGCGTTGCCGAAGCGCAACTCGATCCCCTCCGTATCATCCAGGGTGAGCAGTTTGCGCTCGAAGCAATCCATGGCCCAGGCGATTGTCGCTCCGCAGGAGATGGTGTCTATGCCATACATGTTGCATAGTTGATTGGCGTGAGAAATCGCCGCTAGGTCAGAGACTCCACAGTAGGACCCCATGGCGCCCAGCGTCTCGTATTCCGGTCCGCCGTAGAGAGGGTCCACAGCGAACGGACCACCGGTCACCTCTACCACTCGCTTGCAGCGGACCACGCACGCGAAGCAGGTATCCCTATTCTTGAGGATACTGTCTGCCATCCGCTGCCCGCTGATGGCCTCGGCACCCTCCATGGTACCGCTGGACCAGTTGCGCGTGGGAAGCCCACCGGCCTTGTTCTGCGAGAGAACGATCTCAGCCGTGCCCAGCAAGGCCAACCCCGCCACGTCTGATTTTTCCAGATGATCGGCACCCCACTTGGCCAGCTCCTTCACGCCTTCCGGGTCGGCCATCTGCGGGCGGTCATGGCCGCGCACCGCTATCGCCTTGAGGTTCTTCGACCCCATGACCGCGCCCATGCCAGTCCGGCCATTAGCTCGGTTGCAGTTGCTTATCACGCAGGCATAACGCACGCCGGTCTCCCCCGCAGGCCCGATCTGGAGCACCTCTACTCTGTCGTCGTCGAGCTCATGGCGAATGGCGGCCTGGACATCCCCTGTCACTTGCCCCCAGAGATGGCCGGCGCCCCTCAGCTCCGCTTGACCATCGTGCAACCAGAGATACAGAGGATCCTTGGCTCGACCCTTCAAGACGATGGCGTCAAAGCCTGCAGCCTTGCATTCTGCCGGCCAGAATCCCCCTCCTTGCGAGTCGCCAACGCAGTTCGTCAAAGGGGACTTGGCGGTAGCGGTCACCCGACTCTGGCCCGATGCCGGAGCGCCCGTGACGACGCTCAGGCTGAAGGACAACACGTTTTCTGGGCCGAGGGGATCTACGCGAGGACCGGTCCCTTTGAGCAAGTAGTAGGCGCCAAGCGCGCTTCCACCCATGTACTTGCGGTAAAGTGTCTCATCCGGTTCTTCCACCACTAGACTGCCTTGTGTAAGATCCACATGCAGGATCCGTCCGGTGTAGCCGTGGGCCATCGAAGCCTCCTTCCTATGACGAGCCTATCCAACCATATTACAGCATTACAGCGTCACAAGTCCTAGCTGCGCGACATGGAAGCACAAGCGTCAACTACTCGATACCCTGAAGGGCCCTCTCGAAAATCTCAATCCCCTCGCCAATCTGCTCCGCAGTCACAACGAGCGGAGGAATCCAACGC
>CAYGQI010000141.1:2697-4921 GCA_964351925.1 uncultured Anaerolineales bacterium
TTCAGGAGGGCGGCCCAGGCGACTCCAGGCACTGCAACGTCCAGATCCGCGTCTTCGCACGCCACGAAGGAGTCCTTGCCACCCAGTTCGAGGTGCACCTTCTTCACCAGAGGCGCAGCCAGGACGTCGCTCGCTTCCACTGACGCTTGCCGGCCCGTGGATGCGGGGAAGGCCCCTCGATGCAGGCACTCCCGACGACGATGTGAGCTGTAGCTCTTGTCCATGGGGCGACAGATTATACGCAAGCGACGGTGCCCTGTCAACCAGATTGGGCTGCTCGAGCAAGTATAGGCGGCGCAATCTGGTCCGCACGAGCAGCGCCGCTCCCAGGTGCGCCGTCCTTGTGCACTGAGAGCCTCGGCCACGCCAGCTCCCCAGTGTCGAGGCTCGCCCACAAGAACGGCCACGGTTGGACAAGTCGCTGACTGGTCGCTATAATCGTTCCTGGTCGGCTTGGGGCGCGGCGACGACAGTCAAGACAGGTGCAACATGGGTGCAGTGAGGCCTGCGACGTCGGGCGTCCAGGCCCCCAGAGTTCCGCTGTGTGATGCGCAGTAGTCTCTGGACACGCTCCTCTCCGAGCCCGGATTGCGGTCCCTCAGGACAGAAAAGCCTTCCCGGGGCGGCGGAGCTACAGCGCAGAGAGAACCGCAGGAGCCCATCATGGAACGCCAGTTCTTGAGCCTGGAAACGCTGCCGGAGATCCCACACGTACCATCGTACTACTGGTTCGATCTCTCCCCAGATGGCGCCCAGGCTGCCTTTTCCTACAACCCCTCCGGACAGTGGGAGATCAATCTGGTGCGGCTGGATAGGTCCGCCAGACCCCGGCAGGTGACCAGCGGCGCTGGAGGCAAGTTCGCTCCTCGCTGGTCGCCTGATGGCAGACGCCTGGCGTATGTGCTAGATCTGGACGGCAGCGAGGCGTACGATATCTGCCTCTATGACCTTGACAGAGGAACCCACACCAACCTGACGCCATGCACGTCACACGCCATCCTGCCCGAGTATGCCTGGTCGCCGGACGGTTCACGCATCGCCTTTATCTCCAACCGCTCGGGTCGCTTCGACACCTATGTCATGCTCGTGCCTTCTACGGATCCGGCTATCGCGACGTCGGCCCCGTCTCTCACTCCTCAGGGCGAGGCCAGCATCGTCTTCCGTTCGCCCTTCCCCGACCGAAGCGCACGGTGGTCTCCGGATGGCCGCTGGCTTGCCGTCACGTCCAAGGCCAGCGGCCAAGACTGGGAGACCTTCATCGTGCCTGTTGAGGGTGGCGAGCCACACCTGATAGCTCAGGCAGGAGCGCCCATACACGCCCGGCACCCTTGCTGGTCCCCTGACGGCAACCGCGTCGCCTTCACGGCCAACCCACGTGAGTACTTCGACATTGGCATCTACGAACTGGGGTCGGATCGGATTGCCTGGGTGACGGAAGGGGAAGGGGACAAGAAGAATCCCGCCTGGTCGCCCGACGGCCGACAGTTGGCCTACGTCGTCAGCCGGGGCCCTGTGACGAATCTTACGGTGCTGGAACTGGAATCCCAGGCGCAGGTGATCTATGAGGTTGGGCCCGGGACGCACTGCCAGCCCCGCTTCACGGCCGACGGGGCACATCTGGTTTTTCTCTTTGACAGCCCCCGCCAGCCTTGTGACCTGTGGCTGCTCTCGCTGAGCAACGGTGGTCTACGGCAACTGACCTATTCGCTGCCCCCCGACCTTGTGGAAGCCGGCTTTGCCGTGCCTGATTCTGTCGTCTACCCCAGCCTCGATGGACACGACGTCCCTGCCCTGCTCTATCGCGCGGCTCGTCCGGGGGCGGGCAGACCTGCTGTAGTCTACGTGCACGGCGGTCCCAACTGGTTGACGCAGGTCACTTGGGACCCACTGGTGCAGCACATGGTCAGCCGGGGATGGACGGTGCTGGCTCCGAACTACAGAGGCTCCACAGGCTACGGCCGTGAATGGCAGCTGGCCAACCGGTTCGACCTGGGCGGCGGCGACACCCAGGATGTGGTCGCTGGAGCGGACTATCTGGTTCGCGAAGGCTTGGCCGACCCCTCCCGCATCGCCCTCACCGGTGAGAGCTACGGCGGGTACTTGACCATGACCAGCCTGACCCACTACCCCGCGCGGTGGGCAGTAGGGGCGGCGGTCGTCCCCTTTCTCAACTGGTTCACGGCATTTGCGAACGAGCGAGATGATGTGCAGTATTGGGACAGGG
>CAYGQI010000142.1:0-4791 GCA_964351925.1 uncultured Anaerolineales bacterium
TCACTGACCAAGCGGTTCAAGCGGCCGGCGACGACAGCCGTCTCCGCATACCCCCACCAATCATCGCTTCCCGCCAAACCCTCCTGGACACCATACTTGCTGGCTGGGGGATGCCCGAACGACCCGCTCCCATGGCCCAAGACCACTCTCAAAGCAGGGACCTCGTCCAGAGCTGCCCGTATCTCGCCAACGACACGCCGAATGACCCCTTCCCTCGCAGTCTGAGGGGATCCCTTGTCCGTGATCAGCGACCCGCCCAGCTTGAGGAACACCAACTCCGCCAAGTTCTTGCCGTCCTATGTCCGATACCAGGTCTACGATGGACTGTCCTTGGTGGCCATCAGAACCACCGCCGTCTCAGACGCGTGGGCACGATACGGTATCCCCCTGGGAACCACTGCCATCTCGCCTCTGCCCAAGGTCAGAGCGCCAAGCTCGGTTTCCAGGGTCAGACTGTTCTCCTGTACCAGCAGGAGTTCGCTGCCGTGACTGGACACACGCTCCTTGGCCTCACCCTCATACCGCGCCACAGACAAGACCAGTTCGTCGACGGTGGTCAGCCTTCGCGATACATAGGTCCCCTCCAGCGTCATGGCTTCTGCGCCGATGCTGACAGGCTTGAGCTCTCCTGCCCCCTCGAGCACGAACAGCCTGCGCTGGCCATTCTGTCTGTTGGAGAAGAATCGCCTCTCGAAGACCAAGGCTATAGTGCGTGCCGTCGAGCCGCAGCGGTGACCGACCGCCTTCGGTATCACGGCCATCTCCCCGCTTCGCAGCGCTGTGTTGCCCCATTCGCTTTCCAGAACCAGCTCCCCATCGAGCACGAAGAAGAGCTGCTCCTGATCGACGTGTTTGTGCCAGGCGACCATGCCGTGGCTGATGAACAGACGAGCCGCAAAGTCGTCAATCTCGGCCAGATCTACGACCAGGAAGGGCTGGATGAGGTTCTTGGCCTCCTCGAACACGCTTATCTTAACAATAGGCATGAAACCCCCGAGGGTCAGCTTTGGATCAGGTCATCGCACAGCAGGGTTTGGCTGGCCCCAGAGATGGCGTCACAGCGGGCGTCCGTCCCTGGCTTGGCAGGATTTCCGTCTGGATTACACGCCGTGCACCCTCGGATATCAGGGCACGCTCGACCCTATCCCGAGTCTGCGACGATACCAAAGCAATCACATTGCCGCCGCGCCCCGCCCCCGACAGCTTGGCTCCCAGTGCCCCCTGATACCTGGCAGCCGCCACCAGGGAGTCCAAGCGAGGGGACGACACGCCCATCGCTTGAAGCAGGCCATGGTTCTCATCCATCATGCGCCCCACCTGCCCCACGTCGCCGGTCTCTATGGCCTGGCGCACCTCGACGGCTATTGAGCCCGCCCGATCGAACAGCTCGTCGTACCGCTCCCTGGATCGTCGCCAGGCCTGTCTCACGGCGTCCACCACCTCCTTGGTGGGGCTTGCCAAGCCCGTGTCGGCTACCAGCAGGGTCAGAGGCCGCCCCACCGCCAAGGTTTCGGGCTTGTCTCCGCGGACGAAATACACCGGCCGCTCATAGGCGATGACTGTGTTGTCTATGCCACTGGGTGTGCCGTGATGGATTCTCTCCACCTCGTACACCAACCGGGAAACCTCCGCGGGGGTCAGTTCTCTTGAGAAATGCTGTGCCACTGCCCTGGTCAGCGCCGTGGACACAGCGGCGCCGCTGCCCAGGCCGCGGGCGATGGGGATGGTGGATCTCACCGTGACCGTCAGGTCCTGCTCCAGACTCAAACTTAGGTACTGCAGAACGCCCGCCACGGTGACTTGCAGGGCATGGAGTGATCCTGAGGGACCTCCGCGCCTCAGAACAAGGGTTTGTCCCAGGTCCGTGGCCTCGATGATGATGCCCTGGCCTTCCCTGGCGTTCACGACCGTTGCTTCGGCTCGCACTTGGTTCACGGGGAGTGCCACGGCTGGCCGACCGTAGACCACCGCGTGTTCGCCGACAAGTATGACTTTGCCCGGAGCATAGGCCACTGTCACACGACACACACCTTTCCATAGATCAAGGCTAGTATAACACAGCACGCGACACCCCCACAAGACCTCAAGGCGTTACTGAAGGGCTTTGCGATCTCCTGATAGACAGTAGCGCAGCCACAACCAGGTTGGTATAATCGTCGGTGGAGGTCTTCTTCGTGGGAGAAACCGCTCTTCCCATCATGGGCTCCAATGCGCTGGTCAGCCTGGCGATCCTCCTGATCAGCATCTTGATGGTAGCCTTCTTCTCCAGCTCCGAGGCATCCCTGATCTCCGTCAGCAAGATCCGGATTCGCAGCCTGGCAGGGCAGGGCAACCGCGCTGCCCAGTTGGCGAGGAGCCTTTGGGAGCATCACGACAAGCTGTTCGCCACCATCCTGCTGACCGAGAACGCTTTCATTATCTTCGCCTCCTCGGTAGGCACCACTTTGGCCTTGGCGATCTTCGGCAAACAAGGCTTGGTGGTGTCGAGTTTGGTGCTGACGGTGCTCATCGTGCTCTTCGGAGAGATCACTCCCAAGACCTTCGCCGCGCGAAACTCGGAGCGCATGGCCCTTCTCGTGGCCCGACCGATCAGCCTCATCGTGCGAGCGCTTACCCCTGTCATCTACCTATTCACGCTGATCGCCAACGCCCTCATTGGGCTGGTCAGCAGGGGACGAGAGGACCAATCTCCCTTTGTCACTTCCGATGAGATCAGCATGCTAGCCACCATTGGAGAGCAACAAGGCACGGTCTTGGGAGTAGAACGCCAGATGGTGCACAACGTCTTCCAGTTTGTAAGGCGTCAGGTTCGCGAGGTCATGATACCGCGACCGGACATCGTGGGGATCGCCGTCGACACGACGCTGGAAGGCTTGCTCACGACTTTTACCTCCTCCAGCCATTCGCGATTCCCCGTCTACGAAGGCGATCTGGACAATGTGTCCGGCTTCGTGTCCATCAAAGACGTACTGCTCAACATGGCCAGCGGCTCTGTGGACCCAGTCGCGGGTCTCCACCAACTGATCCGGCCCACCATCTTCGTGCCCGAGAGCAAGGAGGTGGGCCAGCTGTTCCACGAAATGCGCAGCCAGAACACGCAGATGGCCATCGTCATCGACGAATACGGCGGAACAGCAGGGGTGGTAACGCTCGAGGAACTGATCGAGGAGATCGTCGGTCGCCTTACCGACGAGTGGGTGACGGAACCACTTGTCGTAGAAATCGACGAGGATACGATGCAGATTGACGGCTTGATGCGCATCGACGAGGTCAACAGGGAGTTGGGTTTGGAGCTGCCTGAGGACGATGACTACGATACCATCGCTGGGTTCGTCCTCCACCAGCTGCGACGTGTCCCCAAGGAAGGAGACAAGCTCTCCTACCGCGGCCTGGAACTCACCGTTCAGGAGATGAAGGGCCCCAAGATCGAGAGACTCCTCGTCAAGAAGGATTGACGCACCGCTCTCGGATCTCGTGGATTCTCTCTCGCATCCTCTGCCAGTGAGTACCTCTCCAGTACACCCTGTCGCATTGTGGGCACAGAGTGAATTCCCTGTGGCGACGATAGATGTAGGGTGGCACGCGGCCTTTTGCTTCCTTCCTCTGCAGTGCTTCCAGGGTCGTGTTGCAGCAAGCACAGCGAGGGAACGGGCTTTCGACGTCCAGAGCCAGATCGCGCAGCAACTGCCCCAACTGCTCCTCGAGCCTGTCGCTCTCGACGAGAAGAGATCTGAAACCCTTGCGCTTGGTCAGATCCCTATCCCGAGTCAGGAGTAGGCGATCTTCGGCTCGGGCCAGCCGCACCAACTCCTGGTCTTGCAGGTGGGCGAAGTAGATGGTATCGTGCCCCAGGATGCGTAGCCATTTGGCCAGGCGGCCCAACATGGCATCTGCGAGGAGTTTCATGTCGAAGGCGAGTTGCTACTTGCGCATGCGCCATTGCCCGCGGTAGGCGCTCTGCATATCCTGGACAGTAACAAAGGCTTGGCCATCTGTGGCACTGGCTGTGGCCATGACCGACGGTACTTCTCTCCTCCTCACGACCGTGCGCACCATGCTCACCATGTCCGTTTGACCGGCTCCCAGGAACTCGGTGGCTCCAAAACCCTCCGCGCGCAGTGCCTCGGCTATTTCTGTGCCCTTGCCCATGGAGACGATATCGACTTCAGCCAAGCCGATGGCCAGCTTGTGCTCAATGGTCATGCCAACCATCGTGCCTACGGCAAAGCCAGCCGCATAGCCTAGCACGTTCCACCAGTTCCCGATGTTGGCGACCACCTGACTGATGGCCACCAGGAAGATGGTGACCTCGAAGAAGCCTATCACGCCCGCCAGCAGCCTTCGACCACGCACGGCCATGAGGATCCTTACCGTTCCCATGGATACGTCTATCAGTCTGAGGCAGAAGATGACAAGTGCGCCAAGTAGGGGTTCCACAGTCCAACCTCCAAGGGACGACAAACAGCGAGTGCGAAGTAGCCAGTCACCCAGTCCCACAACAGGGGAGCCAGCGCCACAATGCTGCACCACGTCTATCGAAGCGCGCTGGGATCTCTGCCGACCAGACTCATTGTATCCGTCTGGCGCGATTTGTCAAGGATCAACCTACGATCCACCAGTTGAACAGCAGGACCATCGTGCCCAGCTATACCTGGATGATCAGCAAGGCGTCTGCCTCCACGAAGAGAAGACGATGTTCCATGTGGGCTGCGGTGTCTACCGATCGAAGGCTTGTGAGCAGCAGACCAGCCATGCCTGCCCACGGCAAGGATCCTCCAAGGGGAGAGGATT
>CAYGQI010000143.1:0-4789 GCA_964351925.1 uncultured Anaerolineales bacterium
CTGGGACGCAGCCAAGGGCACACCATACGCCACGGCGTCGAGGGCTACTTGCTGGCCCAGGCTGAAGGTTTCGAGGAGGAGGGACGCATCTGCCTCGCCCATATCCTCAAGGGGCGCACCCTCCAGCAAGGCGTGAGGCTGGGCATGCTGACTGAGGCCGAAGAGATGGAGTTCGGGCAGAACGTCTACTGGACTGGCAGCCCCTCCCTGGAGGAGAGAATCGTGATCTTGGCCGACGCACTGATGAGCGACACCGGCCTGGCGACCATTGAGCAGAAGTACGCCAATGCCCGCCGCAGATACGGTGGGCAACCCCACCACTACGAAGATGAAGCCTGGGTCAAGGGGGTTGCCGCAGAGATCGAGCGACTGTTGGGCATGTCGCCCCACGACGCTCTCCAGGAACTGGGTGATGACCTGCTACGATGACTACCCCGTCCGCATCGTTCTACTGAACCTGGTGGAACTGCTGGCGACACTGGCGCTCGGCCTGGTGCTCGCGGCGCAGCTCGGCTGGTGGGCAGTGCTGACCTTCGCGGTAGTCGGGTGCCTGGGACTGATTTTGTCCCTGGCCTACGGATGCACCAGATGCCACTACTACGGAAGGGTCTGCGGCTTGGGTCTGGGGAAGATAGCCTCCCTCGTTTTCCGCCAGCGCGACCAGAGTGACTTCGGCAAGGCCCTCTCCCAGACCGTGGCCTGGACGCTGGTGGGCTTGACACTGGCCCTTCCCCTGGCAACAGGGCTGGTCTCTCTCACCACGGGCAGCGGCCTGCTTGGGCTCGCCCAACTGGGTGTCTTCCTGGCCCTTGTGTTCGTCATCGCTCTGACGCACTCGAGGTATGTTTGCGGCCACTGCCAACAGGCCAGGGACAGGGTCTGCACCCTGGGCAGGTTGGCCGGGCGGTCGTGACCTGTTTACTGGGCAAGTGAGCAAGGGGATAGAGAAAGGAGAGAAAACATGTCCACCTTCATCATGCTGAGCACCCTGACAGACGAAGGGGCAAAGACGATCACCGAGAACCCGTACCGCATCAAGGAGGTGAACCAGGAGATCGAAGACCTGGGCGTGAAGGTCCTGCACCAGTTCGCCACCTTGGGTCAGTACGACTTCGTGAACATCGTCGAAGCTCCCGATAACGAGACCATCGCTCGCGTATCCGCGGAGCTATCCTCACGGGGTAGCATAAGGCTCCAGACCTTGCCCGCCATCCCCATAGACGCATTCATCGCCAGGTTCAAGTAGCGGACCTGCCGAGGTTCGTGGGGCTCCCCGTCACATCTCGCCGCCACGGAAGTTCAGGCAGAGCACCGCGACCGGACTTCTACCGGGCTCTACGCTGAGGTGGCCTCGGTGGTTGACCCCTGTCTGGCTTCAACAGTAACCAAGCCGTAGATCGCCAGCAGAGCCAGTGCGTAAGCCAGTCCTCCGGCAAACAGAACGCGAGAGAAACCGTGGGAGATGGCGATCATCACCGCCAGGATGGAGCTCAAAACGGAGGCACAGCCATTGATGGCCCAGGCCCAAGGCACCAGGCCAGGCGCGACCCTGCCTACGAGCCTGACGCCGGCTGGGAACGGAACTCCCATGAGGAACCCAAGAGGAGCCAGCATGACCACCGAAGCAGCCATACGGACGCCAAGATCCAAGCCCAACAGCCAGCGGAACAGAGGAGGCAGAAGTAGCGGGTAGCAGGCCAGGAGGACGACCAGCACGGCCATCACCTTTCTCAGGGCGAGCCTGGGCGAGGCCAGACTGCCCAAGCCGGAGAAAGTCAGCAGGCTGAACAACACCGTGGCCAGCGCGTAGACGGGATGGCTGAGGAACAGGATGAAACGCTGCAACAATGGTATCTCGACGAAGAGATATCCGATCCCCAGGAACAGGAAATAGAGGAAGAGACGCCTCCCGTACCTGATCTCCCCTCTCCCCCTCAGCAAGGCCAGGGGCAGGAGCACCATGGTCAGCGATGCAAGCATCACGAGGATCAGCAGGCCCAGCAGCACGAGATAGCCACTGCCTCCAAAGGGCTGCCAGGTCTTGCCCAAGGTCTGGAGTATCTCCGGGGTCTGGGCCCAGCGGAAGTAGTGGAAGAAGAAGGGACGATCATCTGAGGGTGGCCGGACATCAAAGGGGTAGTTGGCGTAGAACCCCGCCCTGTCCTCAGTATCCAGCAAGGCGGTGTACGCCTCGTAGTAGAGAGGCTCCTCCAGGATGCTGTAACGGTTGACCTCGTCAGGGCTGATCCCGGCGTAGTACACGAGATCAAAGCGCTTCTCTTCGGAGAACTGCCGAACGATGTCCAGTTCCTCCCGGGTGAACTCCTGTCGCTTGACTACCAGCAGACCGGTGTACAGACTCCTCAGGGCGACTACGTGCCTGGCGGGGTCTCCGGCACCCGTGGTCTCCAGCGCCGTGATGGCCAGGCCCAGGGTGCGCAAGGTCTCGCTGGGCGGCGTCTGTAGCCAGCGATGGACCACCAACATGCCACCCGGCTTGAGGTGCTCCAAGTACTCAACGAAGGCCTCGGTGGTATAGGTGTAATTCTCGGACAGACTGTAGGCTCCGGAGCCAACAGGTTTGAAGCTATCTGCCAGAGATACCTGGATGATGTCAAACTGTTGGCCGCTCCGACTGAGATAGCTGCGGCCATCTTCGGACACGACCGTGACGTTATCCCTTGAGTATAGATCTCCGGAGTATCCCCTGTACAGGTCTCTCACCACGCCTGAGAGCAGAGGGTTGCTGTTCACGGCGACGATCTCAGAAGCGCCGCCGTGCTCGGCCACCATCACATCCAGCCCGGCGCCCGGCTCCAGAACCAGCACGCGCGGTTGAGGAACCAGCCGGTAAGGGAGGGACACCAGAAGGAAATCCAGGAAACCAAGATCCGTGCCGGGAGTGGCCGCGGTCAGCGGGCTCATGTTGTCCCCATCGGTGAAGACGCCCTTCTGGGGAGGGAGGCGACCGTCATATACGTAGCTCAAGCCCGGGGCCGACCTTATGCCTTCGCTCTCCACAACATCGACGCGAGAGAACGCGTTCCAGTCTCGGTAGGCAATGCGCGCACCTGGATACCGCAAACTGTTGGTGAGTGCCTTGTAGGGGGACATCTTGATCTCGAACACTGGAGGCAGACGTAGTACGGAGACGGCCAGAGCGAAGCCAAGCGCCGCGGCCAGCGCAAAGCCCATCCACGAACGGCGCCAGGAGAGATACAGGGCAGCGATAGCACCCATCAAGGCAGCCATCACCACCGCCACCTCCCCGCCGCCCAAAGTGAGGCAAATGAGGGCTGCGGGGCAGCCCAGGCCGGACCCCAGGAGATTGGCGAAGTACGCCTTGCCCGCCTGTTCGGGCGCAGCAGTGAGAACCGCGGCGACGGCTAGCCCGCTGAAGAAGAACGGAACGACGAGAGATAGATAGTAGACCGCCATGTAGACAATCTGTCGCCGGTCCAGCGCCATCTGGTAGGAGTCGAAAGGCACGTGATTGCTGACCAGGTAGCCGCCCACTACGCTCGCGGAGAATAGCATGCAGAGAACGGACAGCAGCGACACCAGGTCGCGTTTGACCAATCGGGGGAACAGGGCGAGGAATGTGCCACTGGCCGCGAAACCAAGGAGGGCCAGGCTGACGGTCATGAAGGCAAAATGATACCATTGGGCCACAGAGAACACCCTGGTCAGAGTTATCTCGAAAACGAGGGTGGCCGCAGAGAGCAGAAACACAGCAAAGAGGAGGATGCTCATAGTGATGACTATAGGTGAGGGAGGAGCGATTTGCAAACAACGATGACTGGAATGCTTGGCACCTGGCGTGCGAACCGCAACCTGGCAGTGTTCCTTGTCGCCATCGTCCTCATGGAGATCGTCCACGGCATAGAGGCCATGGCCCTCTTCCCTCTTTATCTGACGGAAGTGCTGGGCTCTTCTGTGACGGTGGTGGGGGCGGTGATCTCCACCTACCTCATCGTGGACATAGCAGCGCGCACCCCGGCGGGATGGCTAGCCGATAGATGGGGCCGAAAGGCAGTCCTCGTGGGGGGTATACTGCTCTCCATTCTGCCTTTGACGCTGATGCTGAGAGTACAAGACCCGCGCACCTTCTTGCTGCTCAACGGCTTGAACGGATTGGGAGCAGGTTGTATCTGGCCGGCCGTCTATGCCGGCGTGGCCGACACCTACCGCCGCAGCGAGCGGGGCTTGATCATGGGCGTACTGAGCACGGTGATGCTCGGCGGATTGGCGCTGGGACCCATCACCGGCAATATGTTGCTGGGGCTGACATCGTATCGCGCCGGCTTTCTGACCTGTATCGCGCTGGTCGGCGTCGTCCTGGTGATTGTGCTGAGCCTGGCGAGAGAGACTAGAGAGACCGCACAACACACGGCTGTCCTGCCGATGAGAGACCAGTTCCGGTCACTGAGCGGAGAGCTTCTCCAACTGGGCTCCATCGCCCTGCTACTGACCGTGAGTCTGGCTCTTCTGTTGCCCATCATCAGCCTCTACGGATCCGAAATCCTTGGCGTGGACAAGATCACCATGGGTCTGATGCTTGCTGTTCCGGGCGTCATCACGGCCCTGGCCCTGCTTCCGGCTGGATACCTGGCCGACCGCATAGGCCGGAAGCCCCCCATCGTCACAGGCCTGGCTCTGCTGACCGTGTGCTACGCGGCGGCCCCTGCGACCGCCAATCTGCTGGTGGTCGCTGCGGGTGCAACCTGTGCAGGTCTGGGCTATGCCCTTGCCGTCCCCGCATGGAACGCCCTGGCCATGGACCGCATTC
>CAYGQI010000144.1:0-4766 GCA_964351925.1 uncultured Anaerolineales bacterium
GGCTTCCCTGCGCCCACGTGCTTCAGTCGTACGAGTGGGGCGAGTTCAAGAGCCGCCACGGGTGGCAGCCTTCTCGGTTGCTCTTTGTCAGAGACGGTGAACCGGTGGCTGCGGCCTCGGTCTTGCTTCGCCGGCTGCCCCGTGGGCCGTGGGGGGTGATGTATGTGCCCAAGGGGCCAGCAATGGACTACAGCGATGTGGAGTCGATGACCGTCGTGCTGGCCGAACTCGAGCGCCTCGCCACAGAGCGACGAGCCATCTTCGTCAAGATCGACCCCGACGTGATGGCAGACAATAGCGCTGTCGGGAAGCTCCTCGAAGGGCGAGGCTGGCGCGCCTCGGCGGAGCAGATCCAGTTCCGGAACACCATGCTCATCGATCTGAGACGATCCGAGGAGGACCTGCTCTCGGCCATGAAAGCGAAGTGGCGGTACAACGTCCGCCTGGCCCAGCGCAAGGGAGTGGAGGTGTACCAGGGCGGGATGGATGACCTGCCCCTGTTCTACGAGATGTATACCACCACCAGCGGCCGCGATGAGTTCGTCATTCGCCCCTTCTCCTACTACGCCGATGCCTGGGGTACCTTCTTGAGTCGGGGACTGGCGCAGCTTCTCCTCGCGCGCTATGAGGGAGAGGTACTGGCTGGGCTTATTCTCTTCCACTTCGGTGACCAGGCCTGGTACATGTACGGTGCCTCGAGCGACAGACACCGCGAGCTCATGCCCAACCATCTGTTGCAGTGGGAGGCCATGAGGTGGGCCAAGGCCCATGAGTGCACCTCCTACGACATGTGGGGGGCGCCCGAGGTGTTGGACGAGAGCGACGCCATGTGGGGCGTTTTTCGCTTCAAGGAGGGCTTTGGAGGGGAGTTCACTTCCTACCTGGGGTCCTTCGATTTCCCTGTCTCCCGGCCTCTCTACTGGCTGTACACCGTGGTGATGCCCGGGCTGCTGGACCTGATGCGGTGGAGACATCGCCGGCGGGCGCGGGGTGGAGCCTTCGGCGAGGCCCCAGGTTTCGGCTGAGAACGGCGAAAGGCAACGGGGGGGCCGTTATACAGAGGCTTTACAGACGGACAACGGCAGGCTTACCACACATCCCGAGCTCCTCGCCTCTCTTTGGTCCTACCCAGACCTCGGAGGTCTCTACAATGTCGCCCCTTACCTCTCGTAGGCCCCCAGATCGGGCTGCGCGTCGCGGGGACGCCCCTCCAGGTCGTCCGCAGGCGCGCCCTGGGCCAGGCCCGCACTGATCGCCGGGCTCCCCTCCTGAAGGTGGTAATCGCCCTCCGTCCCCCAGGCCGGAGCCACAAACAACGGATCGCCGTACAGGTTCCCCGTCCCCACTTGGCCGATGCTGTCGGCAGTGTAGCTCTGCTCGCCCCACTCCAGCACGTCGTCGCTGTCGGGGAAGTAGAACAGGTTAGACTCCAGGGTGAGGTTGGTGGCCGCGGTGGCGAAGACGTGGCAGCCTGGCCCCACGCCCCGGAAGATGGAGTTGCGGATGGTCAGGTTGATGGGCACCTCGGGGTAGTCATACTGCACGTGCATGATGTAGTTCTCGCCCAGCGTGTCGTCCACGGTCACGTTGACCATCTCGAAAGAGGCGTTGGCCGTTTCGGTGTGGATGACGATGGCCGCCCAGGGGGTGGGTTCACTGTCGCCGTCCCCCCGCCCGTAGATGAGGGTGTTCTCCAGGCGGCTGTTCTCGCCCCATAGTTTGACCCCATCGCAGGAGTTGTTGGCCACGACGCAGCGGCGGATGGTGGTGTTGGCCGCTTTGGAGTCCAGGCCGTCGCCGTAGTTGTGCTCGGCCACGGTGTCCACAATCTCGATGGGGCCCGCCGAGGCCTCGATGCCGAAGCCGTCGGGCCGGTCATAGTAACGGTTGGAGCCATCGCTCCCCTGGTAGTAATGGCCGCCGTAGGACAGACGGCAGCCCTGAATCAACACATTGCGCCAGCCCCCAGCCGCTGCCTCCGGCCCACCTATGGCCCCGACACCGCAGTACTCGATCTGGCAGTTGAGCACCTGGAGGTCTTCCACGTCCTGCATGTTCACCCCGAACTCGTCTACGTGGTGGATATACAGGTCCTGGAGCACGATGTGGCTGGCCGGCCGCTCCGCGACGTCTATCCCGTCGCGGAAGTAGAGCCCCTCCCCGCTGGCCTCGGCGTCATGGGTGATCTCCAGGTTCTGCACCCGCACATAACTGGCTCCCGAGAGGTCGATGGCCGCTATCAGATTGTCCCGTCCGGCCAGGAGGGGCCGGTTCCCTTCCTCGCCCATGATGGTGACCCAGGCCTCGGCGGTGCCTGAGGGCGGGGTGATGATGTGGGCGTCGTACTCGCTGAGGATGTACGTCCCTCCCAGGATCACCAGGGTGTCGCCGGGTTGCAGTTGCCGGGAGCCGTACCCCGGCGTGGCCCAGGGGGCTTCCAGGCTTCCCGCGTTGGCGTCGTCCCCATCGGGGGAGACGTAGTACACGTTGCCCGGCCCTGCGGGCGTCACCGGCGACCGTTGGACCGTGGGCAGAGGCGAGGCCGCCGAGGGGAGCGGTGTTACTTGTTCGCTCACTGGCAGCGAGCACGGTACACAGGCGAGCAGAAGTGGAACCAGAACGAGCAAGATCCCGTAATGAGCTTTCATGACTTCCTCCTCCGTGGTGGCTGGGCCTGGCGGTCCGCGGTCTGGCGTCCTGCATTCTAGCCGAAGAGCGCGACAATTACACCAGCGGCGTGCCCCGCCATAGGGTTCCCGCCGCGGCCAATTGCTGGTACAATAGAATTGAGGATAGTGCTCTCTCCTGTTGGAAGCAGTATCCCAGATGAACCAGTCGGCTCTTGACCTCGGTGCTGGCTGTCTGCCGGTCGGAGCGGCGATTCTGGCCGAGACACCACTACCGCTGCTACGCGAGTAGAGGGAGAATAGCTGTATGTTACACGGTGGTGGTTGGCACAGTTTCATCCAGTACGACGAATCGAAACGCCAGCCCCAGGTCAGCCGGGCACTCCTGGGCCAGGTGCTGGCTTATGCCCGGCCCTACTGGCGCTCGCTGGCCTTGATGCTGGCGGCCATCGGCGTCACCGCCCTCATCGGGTTGGTACCGCCCCTGCTGTACCGCGACCTGATCGACAACGTGTTGCCGAACCGGGATTTCGCGCGGCTGCACTGGCTGGCCCTGGGCATGATCGGCATCCCCGTGCTCAGCGGGCTCATCGGCGTGGCCCAGCGCTACCTCAGCGCCCGCGTAGGCGAGGGCATCATCTGCGACCTGCGCCAGAGCATGTACGATCACCTACAGCGTATGTCCTTGCGCTTCTTCACCAGTACCAGGTCGGGTGAGATCGTATCGCGCTTCAACAACGACGTGGTCGGCGCCCAGAACGCTGTCACCGGCACGTTGCCTGACATCGCGAGCAACCTTATCACGCTGGTCTCCACGCTGGCGGTGATGATCACCATCGAATGGCGGCTGGCCCTGCTCTCGGTGGCGGTGCTGCCGCTGTTCCTGCTGCCGGCGCGACGGGTGGGCGACATTCTGCGCCGCATCCGCCGCCAGTCCCTGCAATACAACGCCGACATGAGCAGTATCATCACCGAGACGCTGGGCATCGACGGCGTGCTGTTGGTCAAGACCTTTGGCCGCCAGCGCCAGGAGGTGGGCCGCTTCCGCGAGACGAGCCATCAGGTGCGCGACATCGGTGTGCGGCAGGCGCTGGTGGGCCGCTGGTTCTTCCTGGGGTTGGGCATCGCCAGCGCCATCGGTACAGCCCTGGTCTACTGGGTGGGCGGCTACCAGGTGCTGCGTCAGGCGATGACCGTGGGCACCATCGTCGCTTTTGCCTCCTACCTGAGCCGGCTCTACGGACCCATCTCCTCCCTGTCCAACGTCCAGGTCCAGTTTGTCCAATCCATGGTCAGCTTTGAGCGGGTGTTCGAGTACCTGCACCTGCCGGTGGAGATAGAAGACCGGCCTGGGGCCATCGAGCTGGAGCGCGTGGACGGCCACGTCCGCTTTGAGGATGTGTCCTTCAGCTATCTGGATGAGGACGAACTGCCGGCGCAACCAGCAGGGGGGCCGGACAAGAATGGGCACGAGCCGCAGAAGGCGGCGGGCGTGATCAAGACGCGGCGCTGGGCGCTGCAGGGCCTGTCCTTCGAGATCCTCCCGGGGCGGTTGGCGGCGCTGGTGGGTCCCAGCGGCGCAGGCAAGACGACCGTGACCTATCTGCTGCCTCGGCTCTATGATCCCACCGAGGGCCGCATCACCCTCGACGGCCACGACCTGCGGGATGTGACCCAGGAGTCACTGGCGGAGCAGATCGGCATGGTGACCCAGGAGACGTACCTGTTCAACGACACGGTGCGGGCCAACCTGCTCTACGCCGACCCCGACGCCACCCAGGCTGACCTGGAGGCGGCCTGCCGGGCGGCCAACATCCACGACTTTATTGCGGGGTTGCCCGACGGCTACGACACCTTGGTCGGCGAGCGAGGCTACCGGCTCAGCGGCGGCGAGAAGCAGCGGCTGGCCATCGCCCGCGTGGTCCTCAAAGACCCCCGCCTGCTCATCCTGGACGAGGCCACCTCAAGCCTGGACTCTGCCAGCGAGGCCCTGATCCAGGCGGCGCTAGAGCCGCTGCTGGCGGGCCGCACCAGCCTGGTTATCGCTCACCGGCTGTCCACCATCCTGGCCGCCGACCAGATCCTGGTGCTGGACGAAGGCCGCCTGGTGGAGCAGGGCACCCACGTCGAGCTGCTGGC
>CAYGQI010000145.1:0-1733 GCA_964351925.1 uncultured Anaerolineales bacterium
CCGCGACCGTATCGCGAACCACGAAACACTTTGTCCATGGCGATAGAATGGAGGGCCACGATGGGAGCCATGGCGTCGTAGAAGTGCAGGTACTGCTCTCCAGTGAGCTGAGCTATGGCCTCAGCGAAAGCATCACTGGTGAGAGGCCCGGTAGCCATCACCAGAGGTCTCGCCTCAGGCATCTCCCGCACCTCTTGCCGCACGACCCGGATCCGCGGATGCCCCTCCAACCTTTCGCTGACCAACTTGGCGAAGGCCTCTCGCCCCACAGCCAGCGCTCCACCAGCTGGGACGACCGTCTCATCCGCACAACTGACGACCAGGGAGCCCAGGCGGCGCAGCTCCTCTTTGAGAAGCCCCAAGGCGCGGTCCAGCAGGTTCGAGCCCAGCGAGTTGCTGCACACCAGTTCCGCTAGATGGCCGGTCTGATGGGCCGGAGTCATCTTGTGCGGACGCATCTCGTACAGCACTACATCCAGGCCTCGTTGCGCGCCCTGCCACGCGGCCTCAGACCCGGCAAGCCCGCCGCCTATCACGGTGACCCTATCCATGGCACTTGCTCCGCACCCTCTAGTATAGCACAACTATTGCGCGAACAGAAAAAGGGAGGTGTCGTTCGACCCCTCCCTTTGCCGCTTGTGCAGACCGAACCACTACCCAACCAATTCGGAGTAGACGACAAGGTTGTCGAAGCTGATCTCCGTGCCTTCGCCCTCCTCAAAAGAGCTTGCGACCAACCCCACATCCCCCTCCGTAAAGGTGGAGTCACTGACCTGGGCTAGAAGCTGCCCATTGACCGTCAGTTCCAGCGTGCTACCTTTGCAGACAGCACTGATGCGGTTCGAGGCGTTGCCCTGGTTGATCACGTCCGACGCTTCCCAGTCCACCAAGGGCTCGGATTGCCCGTCGACGGACTTGTGAATGCCGTAAAAGCCGTCCCCGCTGATGCGAAAGTAGTACCCGTCACCGTTGCTCTGGACCCGGCAAATGACGCCGTAGCCGTTGTTGTCGTTGGCAGGACCAACGACCTGCGTAGCGTCCACCTCGATCGTGCCATCTCCAAAGGACCGGTTGGCCGCGCCCCACATGTACGACTGGCCCGAGGCGGTTACCAGATAGACGCCGTTCTCGTACTTGACACTCCCTACGGAAAGATCACTGACCTCCCAGCCAGAGCTGGGATCACTGAAGTCATCCTGCCACAACACCTCTGGGCCTGTCGAAGGAGCGTACACCCGCAGGTCGTCGAAATAGAACAAGGCTCGGTCTTCATCGGCGAAGGTGCCCACGGCCAGGCCAATCTGCCCTCCGGCGTAGCTCGAGTCACGGACCGTCGTCAAGTACTGGCCATTGGCATACAGTGACATCTCGGACCCCATACACACCACCTGAAGGCGATTCGCCGCCACGCCCGTTTCCAGATGAGGGGACTCGCTCCAATCTAGCAGTGTCTCCCAGCCGTCTGCCCCGCTTTGAAACATCTTCCTCAGTCTGTAGCGCCCATCGGTGGAAACCGAGAAGGCGTAGAATTGGAACTCACCCTCTTTCCGGAAGAGTAATGCAGCTTCACCGGCCTGCCCCTCAGGCACGACCGTCACTTCCATTGCCAGACGGAAGTAGCTGCCATGCGAAGTCCAGGAGATTAGATTAGCGCCGATGGTCTCGATGCCGTAGAGTCCACCCTCATAGAAGTAGCGAGACCCTTCGTAGCTACCGTCGCTGAACCCGCTCTG
>CAYGQI010000145.1:1833-4728 GCA_964351925.1 uncultured Anaerolineales bacterium
CGACCTGCTGCCGACGTCCCCGTGGCCAGCGCCACAGTCTCTGGAGTGGACGTGGGCTCGGAAGGCCACACGGCAAGGACGATCGCCAGACAAACGCACGCTCCGACAGCTATCGCCCCAATGATGCCAATCACGACGGGAAGGCCCAAGCCCCGTCGTCGCTGGCGGGGCAACTGGGCCCCGCACTCGCCACAGAAGTCATCCTCTGGACCCACATCGATCCCGCAATTAGGGCACTTCATATCCCTCACTCCTCCCTGCCTTCTATGCCAACCCCTGCCTGTCGATGATAGCATAAGCCTCCTACGTCCGCCAGAGGTCCGGGAGACGCCCAGCGCCGAAGACACCGCCGGCACCACAACGGCTGACAGCTCCCTGTTCGAAGTACCGCCCTCGGAAAACCACTGCTGTCTTCAGGAGTGACACGCTCCTCAACCACAATTCGACCGAGTCCACACCGACGTTGCAGAGATCTTCGGCGTGTGGTAACATCGTGTTCTCCGTGTCGGGGGCATGGGCCAACCAGCATGAACGCTCTGGAGATCATCACCAAGAAACGGGACGGAATCGCCCTCTCCAAGGATGAGATAGAGTTCTTCATCCAGGGACTGATGAGCGGGGACATACCGGACTACCAGGCCGCAGCCTGGCTGATGGCGGTCTACCTTCAGGGCATGAGCACCGAAGAGACCAGCCAGCTCACCTATGCCATGGCTCGGTCAGGTCGTATGCTGGATGTGGGGAGCTTCAGCCCTCTGGCGGTGGACAAGCACAGTACAGGTGGTGTCGGCGACAAGACGACTCTGGTAGTCGCACCTCTGGTGGTCTCCGCGGGCCTGTCGGTGGCCAAGATATCGGGCCGCGGGCTGGGCTTCACCGGAGGCACCCTTGACAAGCTGGAGTCGTTTTCAGGATTCACGACCGATCTCTCGATCTCTCAGTTCCTCGACAACCTTTCCAAGTACCGCATTGTCGTGGCCGGACAGACCCCAGACCTGGTTCCCGCTGATGGCAGGCTCTACGCTCTCCGCGATGTCACTGCCACCGTGGGTTCCTACCCCTTGATCGCCAGCAGTATCATGAGCAAGAAGCTCGCCGTGGGTGCCAATGCCATTGTTTTTGACGTCAAGGTGGGACGCGGCGCCTTCATGAAAAGTCAGCAGCAGGGACGGGAGTTGGCCAGAATCATGATCGACCTGGCCGCGAGCCTTGGCAAGCGCGCTACCGCCGTAATCAGCGACATGAACCAGCCCCTGGGTCTTGCAGTGGGCAATGCCCTGGAGGTGAGGGAGGCGATGGACACCCTGCGCGGCGGCGGTCCGTCGGACTTCTCCTCTCATTGCCTCACCATCGGTGCACAGATGCTGCTCCTCACCGGACAAGCGGAAAATGAACAGCAGGCACGTTCCAGCCTGGAGAGACTCCTGGCCTCAGGCCAGGCCCTTGATCGCTTCAGGGACCTGGTCAAGGCCCAGGGTGGAGACCCCTCGCCCATCGACGATCCAGACCTCCTGCCTCAAGCTCCAGTGACGCGGCGCATGACATCGCCAGAAGAGGGGTACATCTCCCAACTGGACGCCATGGTGGTGGGCTTGACCGCTCTCGATCTAGGGGCAGGGCGCAAGAAGAAGGGCGAGCCTGTGGATCACGCAGTCGGTGTAGTGCTACACAAAAAGATAGGTGACAGCGTAGCACGAGGCGAGGATCTTTGCACCATCCACGCTCGAACGGACAGCGCGGCGAGGAAGGCGGAAACGAGCTTGCTGGAGGCCTACGCTTGGCAAGAACGCGCCGTGGATCCGCCGCCACTGGTCTACCAGGTTGTCAGCTAGCCCCCGCCGGAAGTGAGACACACCGGGCAGTCCCGAACCTCACCTGGATACTGCCCGTCCACCATCTCGTAAAGATAGACCTCGCGCCCTATCGCCTGGCCTCGTTCATCGAAGGAGATACGACCGGTCACCCCGTCGTAGTCCACTATCTTAGCCAATGACTCTGCCACACACGTCCTGGAGGGCTTGCCTTGGAGGGCGATGCACTTCCCCGCTGCATCCAGCAGAAGCCCCACGGCATCATAGGACAGGGCCGAGTACGGACCAGGCGCAGCGCCGTTCAGCTCGACGTACGCTTCGCTGAAGCGTTGATCTAGCCAGGGCGGAGTGACACTTAAGTACATCGTCCCCTTGGCAGCGTCGCCAGCGACCGCTGCGAAATGGGGAGTGTTCAGGCCATTCGCCCCGAGAACAGGGATCGCTACTCCCGATTCCCTCAGTGCGAGAAGCAATTCCGCCGCCTCGATCCCTTCGCAGGCGAGGAACACCATGTCGGGGTCCTCAGCGGCCACTTGAGACACCAGCACTCCATGGTCCTGGATCTTGTGTACAAACACCTCTGTCCCGGCTCCCTCCGCGATTCGGACGAAGGCGTTCACCAAGTCTTGCGGCCCTCCCACCACGGCCACTTTCCCGGCTGCCTCCTCCAGTACCGCATAGCGCGCGGCGACCTCGCCTATCACCGCATTGTCAGCAACCAGGCGATAGGTCTGAGAATAGCCACTGCTGGTCACCGCGCTCGCCGTGGAGGCTGGCACCACCAGGGCCAGTCCCGCCTCCTGATATGCCCGGAGGGCCGCCAGCGTGGTCTCATCGCCGAAATGGCCGATGACACCCACGATATCGGGATCAACGGCCATCTCGCGGGCTCTCTGGGTCGCGGCCTCCGTGTCCTGATCGTCGTTGAGAGCCACCAACTCGACCAGGTAGCCCTGCACGCCTCCACTCTGGTTGCGCTCTCTTATGGCCAGTTTTGCAGCGTGCAGGGCCTCGTAGCCCAGATGTCGATACAGTCCTTCGAAGGGGGCCACCAACCCTATCTTGAACGTCGGGCGCGTGGACA
>CAYGQI010000146.1:0-1063 GCA_964351925.1 uncultured Anaerolineales bacterium
CTGAAGATGGCTACAGGAGCCCGCGCCCGGTCATCAATGATGACTCCGGCGTAGAACTCCCGCTCGATGTCGAGCCGTTCCTCCACCAGCACCTGCTCGACGGTGAACCCCTTGACCGCCATCCCCAGCATCTCGCGAGACACCGACTCTGCCTCCTCCGGCGTGCTCGCGCGACGGATGCCGCCCATGCCTGCACGTCCGGTAACCCAGGCCTGGGCCTTGACCATCACTTCGCCGCCCAGCTCCTCGGCTACCTGGCGAGCTTCCTCGGGGGTCGAGACCACCCGACCCTTCGGCACTGGCACCTTGTGCGACTTGAGCAGCTCCTTTCCCTGGTATTCATGAAGACGAGCCATTTGTTGCCTCCTTCCACAGGGGGGAAACCAGGTCCTCTGTGGTAGTCTGTAGTCTATTGTTGTCTACTCCGCAGAGCGCGGAAACACTTCACTCCACCCCACCTTCGAAGAAGTGCACATACCCCACTCCGTACCTCCGGCCCGCATCCGGCAGTCTCCCAGCTTCGCAACTCCTGACCACTCCGCCCCGGCACCCGTTTCCTGAACCATGGGACCGCGAGCGCCGCCCCGAACTGCTACGGCAACTCCTCCGGGAAGTTCCACTTGCTACTGCGCTTGAGAACCTTGGTGATCACGTTCACCCTGGTCCTGGCGATGCCTGGGATGTGGTGGATGGTCTCAGTTACGAACGTGCGCAAGGCGTCTACGTCAGTCGCCACAAAGGCGGCGGAAATGTCAAAATCACCGGTGGATAAAGCTACATAGCTGACCCTGTCCAACTCGAAAAGCCTGGCGGCTACCTCGTCCATCTTGCCTGGCTCTACCTCGATCACGATGTCAGCTCTGATCCCGAACCCCAAGGCCTCAGGTACAGCACCGGCGTGTAGTGAGATCACGCCGCTCTTGATCAGTCTTCTCAATCTACTCCTCACGGTCCTGACCGGCACCCGGCCTGTCCGACGCGCTATCTCGGCGCAGGACATCCGCGCGTCCTCATTCAGGCATTTCAGGATCGCTCGGTCAAGATCATCCACCCTCGGCTTCAT
>CAYGQI010000146.1:1163-4629 GCA_964351925.1 uncultured Anaerolineales bacterium
TGAGGGCCTTATCGGCCCTCCTGCGTTAGGCTTCAACCAAGCCCCTGACAGACTATCAACTCACCGGCCTGAGACCAAGACCTTGCTCTAGATGCTGATGGAACCACCAGCGGCTGCCTCAGGGTTCTCTGAATTGCTTCTCCAGCTTATCCAGCATTATGGCGGCCTGCACCAGCATGTCCAGCGGGTTCTTCTCACCCCGGAAATAACGGTAATCACAGGGCATAATGTCCAGAGTGTCGACCAGATCTTGATAGCGAGATCGTAGCGCGCCCTCGCTGACGTCGTACACTCTGGCGGTCTCCTTCTGAGTCACCTGTCGGAAGTTCAGCTTGCGCACAGTGTAGTCCAGAGCTGCCGCCCAGACCTCGGGCTTGCGCATGGGCAACGTCCGGCGCCCTGCCGCGATCCGGAACTCCCACCACATTTGCATCGCCGCACTTATCTCTTCCAGAGGGACGCCCTGGCTAGTCATGGTGCGCGTAAGGACCGACTCCACGGGATCCATTCCCACCTCGAAGAGGGCACGAAAGCGGTCGCGCAGCCTGGTGTCAGGTTCAAGATCGAGGAAATCACGCAGCGAGGTGAGAGCTTCTTCCCACTGACCGAAGCGTGCACGGGCCCGTGCCAGGTTCAGATGGTACTCTGGGTCGTCGGGCGCCAGGCGCACCGCCTCTTTGAAGTTCTTGATGGCGTCGTCAACCAGCCACTTCTCGTAGCATTCCAGACCCTCGACGTTGCGAGACTCGGCCTGCTGCTTCACATCCGCGCTCTTGGTTGCAGCCATCGTGAATCTCCTCCAACTGGCCTCACATCGAGATTATCCTACCACATACCAATCATGAAACAAAGCCGGATGCCCTTCAACCTCCGATGTCAGTGATGCCGTCGGCCGCAAGGACCGGCTCCAGTGCTGCGATGGCCACCTCCAGCATAGGTTCGTCTGGCTCTCGGGTCGTGAGTCGCTGGAGCGCCAGGCCAGGCATGATGAACGCTCGTACCAGAGGATTGCCCCGATGGTCTGCGCTGAATCTGATGAGTTCGTAGGAGATGGAAGCGATTACCGGAACGAGGAGAATCCGGGAGATGATCCGCCAGACCATGGGAGGGCGCCCCAGGAACGCGAAGAGGACGACTGAGATGACGACTACGACGAGTAGGAAGCTGGTGCCACACCTGGTATGGGCAGTGCTGTAGGAGCTCACGCCTTTGGGGTCCAACGAGGCTCCGCTCTCGAAGGCATCGATGGTCTTGTGCTCGGCGCCGTGATAGGCGAAGACGCGTCTGACATCCGGCAAAAGCCCGATCAGCGCCAGATATGATAAGAGCACCGAGAGGCGAACGAGGCCCTCGAGGAGATTACTAACGATGTCAGAAGTGATGAAGCGATCCACGAAGCCCACTATGACCAGGGGCAAGACGAAGAACAAGCCGATGCCCATGGTCAGCGAGAAGAAAAGGGTCCCCAGAATGGCCGGGGTCGACAACTCCACATCCTCTTCCGACAGAGCCACGTTGGCGGAGTACATAAGCATGCGCATACCCAACACCAGCGTATCCCAAAGCATCACCAGGCCACGCACGAATGGCACGTTCTGCCATACGCCGTCCCTGATTCTACCTGATAGCGGCTCCGAATGGAGGATTATGTTACCCGAGGGGTCGCGGACAGCCACAGCCATGCTCTTTCGCCCGCGCATCATCACCCCCTCGATGACCGCCTGACCGCCGTAGTGAAAGTCGGACAATGCTCCCTCCATGGGACGGCACTTAGGCTCGTCCTCAGGAGATTCTAATGCAAAGGACGCGAATAGACAACACAGGCGACCCTCGATTTCAAGGATCTTGGCGAAAGCAAGCAGAGGCCACGGCCGAGGCAACATGTCCTGGGATGCGACCGGGCTGAAACGCATGTTATAATAGAGGCGTATGTCTTTGCAGAGGGCAAGAAACGTGAACCAAGGCTCAAGGGGGAAGCTCGTCGCAGTGCGCACCCTCGTGTTCAAAGGCCAGCAGGTACTTCTGGTCGGTCACAGATCCACCCAGACCGACAGGGTTTGGTGGATGGCACCTGGGGGGTTGGTCCACGCTGGGGAACCAGCCATGGACGCCGCTGCCAGGGAGGTGAGAGAGGAAACCGGACTGGAGGTTGAGATCGGCCGACTCATCTACTGGCTAGAATGGATTTGGGAGCAATCTCACTGTGTCGAGATGTACTTCGCGGGAGAGGTCACCGGCGGACGACTAGCCATCGGCAACGACCCTGAGCTCCCTGATGATCGCCAGATTATCTTCGACGCCCGTTTCTTCGATGTGGAGGAGTTGGCAGATTACCCGGTCTATCCCACGGTCTTCAGAACACTGCTGGCAGAGTACCTTGGACAGGGGGTCCCCGAAGGAGCTGAGTATCTGGGCATCTCTCAGCCGGACCTGCCCAGGTGAAAGGTGTGCCCGTTGCTCGCGGCAGTGGTCGTATCATCCAGGCCTCGGCTCACTCACACACCAGTACGAGCGGGTCTGAGACCCCGGCGCCCCTACGTGCGTGCGCCTGCGAGACGACCCAGGGCACCCCATGCGGACTGCCGCCCCGGTGGCAGGTCTTCCCCGCAGAACTGGTCACCTCAGGTTGTGAGCGGGTGCCGACTGCGCTATAATGATTCCCCCAGTGACACGAGTGCCCGTCGCAGCCCCTGGCAAGCAGACCCGTTGTCGTCTTCCCGTGAGACGCCTCGACTCCTTGACCACGGGAGACTGAGATTCACAGAGAAGGACCTAGTGGCGAGAAGAAGACCCGACGCCCGGCAGCAGCCCATGGCCCAGGCCGTGAGAGCGGCCTATGCCAGGGGTGAGGAAGACGAAGCTCTCGAACCTCTGACGCTGATTGGCCACGATGGCCGACCCATCGGCAGAATCCAGAACGGTGACTACGTCATCTTCTACAACATCCGCGGGGAGAGAGAGGTGGAACTCACCCGGTGCTTTGTGGACTCAGACTTCCATGAGTTCCCCCTCGAGAAAGGGATGAAGACCCACTTCGCCACCATGATCCAGTACGACGAGAGCCTTGACTTGCAGGTCGCCTTTCCTCCCTTGCGGCAGATAGACCACACCCTGAGCCAGGTGATCAGCGACCACGGACTGAGACAGGTTAAGATCACCGAGTCGGAGAAGGCCATCCACCTCCAGTACTTCCTCAACGGCAAGAGGGACGAGCCCTTCCCAGGCGAGGAGAGGATCATCGTCCCCTCACCCCGCGTTGTGGACTACACTCAGGTTCCCCAGATGAACGTCGCCGGGGCGACCAAAGCCGTACTGGAAAAGATCGCTGATCCCACCTATGACGTGATCGTCGCCAATCTCGTCAACGTGGATGTGGTGGGACATATCGAGAACCAGCAAGCTATCATTCGAGCCGTGGAGACCGTGGACTCCCACCTCGGCCAAGTCGTCGATGCCGCACAGGAAG
>CAYGQI010000147.1:0-2724 GCA_964351925.1 uncultured Anaerolineales bacterium
CTTCGCCTCGGAGAGTCTCCGCAGGAGTTCCTCGGAGTCATGCCCCAGGTGTGCAAAGGACACGATGCCTGATCTCTCTCGAGGAAGCAGCGAGCTGATGACGCGATAACCCTTCTCCTGCAACTTCTCGATGAGCAAGTCAGTCAGTCGTAATACGTGCCGCTCGATGTTCTCGACCCCCGCCTCCTCGATGATGTCCAGGCTGGCGTCAAGTCCGTGCAGCCCGAGGTAGTTCATGGCTCCGGCCTCGAACCTCTTCGCGCTGGGCCACAGGTTGAGCTTGTAGTCGAGGCTCATGTCGTCCACGACGTTTCGATGTCCTACCCGGCTCGGCCAGACATCGCCCAGCAGTTCCTTTCGACAGTAGAAGCAGCCTACGCCAATCGGTCCCAGCAGGTACTTGTAGGAACCTGCTGACATGAAGTCCACACCAAACCGCCCCACATCAAAGGGCATAGCACCCAGTCCCTGGATGGCATCTACCACGAAGTAGATGCCTCTCTCCTTGCAGAACCTGCCAATGCTCTCCAGGTCCATCCGCATGCCAGTGGTCCACTGCACGTAGCTGACAGCAATCACCTTGGTGCTATCGTCCGCTGCCGCAAAAAGGTCCTCCGCAAGCACTCGCCCGTCCCTGGCAGGTACGATCTGAACCCGAACTCCGTAGCGATCCTGCAAGTTCAGCCAGGGGTACACGTTGGCTGGGAACTCCAGGTTGCAGATGACGACACTGTCGCCATCGCTCCACTTCAGTCCACTGGCCACGGTAGCCAGCCCGTCCGATGTGTTGCCCAGCAGTGCGATCTCCTCTGCTGAGCCATCGATCAGCCTGGCAAGCTTCTCGCGCACTCGCGCTTCGCACCCGTGCCACTCCTCGATGTATGCCCAGGTACCCCGTTCGCACTGATCGCGTACGCTCTTCTCGATCGCCTCTTTCACGGGCAGCGCCATCGGGCTCACAGCTGCGCAGTTCAGAAAGGTGTACTCCTTGGTGATGGGGAAGAGCTCGCGCAGTTCTTCCATAGCTCCAGATCTCCTCACTCGCACATCCTTGAACCTACACGTCGGCACAGATGATACCACTGCGTGTTCGGGCAGACCAGCCCGCACTCGCGACGAGCCCATCCCCCAACCGGGTCAGACCCAAGGATGCGTACCTCCTGAGTTGCATCGCACGCGCAGTGCCGGCACTCCGGAGGTAGCTATGGCCAACACGCCGCGTGCACTTCTAGAAACCTACGGCACAGCCGTCCTTGCGCGGATCGGAGCCGCCCTCCAGCACGCCGGTGTCGGCATGGACGGCGATGATCTGGCCACCGCCGAAGCCAGAGCCAAGAGCCGGCTCGATGCGCAAGTTGTGACCCATCTCCTCCAGGGCCTTGCAGGTCTCAGTCGGCACACCCCCCTCTAGGGATACCTCCGGCCCTCCTCGTTCATCCACGCGGAAGCGCGGGGCGTCCAGCGCCGTCTGGGCATTCATGCCGTAGTCTAGCATATTGGACAGCACCTGGACGTGCCCCTGCGGCTGCATGAAGCCGCCCATGACCCCGAAACTGAGCCAAAGGACACCATCCCGCAGGGCCATGGCCGGGATGATGGTGTGGTAGGGCCGCTTGCCGCCGCCGAGGACGTTGGGGTGGCTCTCCTCCATCGTGAAACACGCGCCTCTATTCTGCAAGCAGATACCGGTCCCAGGCACCACTAGCCCGCATCCGAAGCTGTGATAGAGGCTGCTGATGAAGGAGACAGCGTTGCCCCGGCCATCCACCACCGTCAGATAGACCGTATCTCGGTGCTCCGGCTGGCCCGGCGCAGCCAGGCGGAGCGCTTTCTCAGGGTCGATGAGTTTCCTTCGACGGGCGGCATACTCTTTGGACAGCAACGCGGAGACGGGAACGTCAGTAACCTCCGGGTCAGCCACATGGCGACCGGCGTCGACCATGGCCAGACGAACAGCCTCGATTTCCAGATGCCAGCGAGTGGGATCGAAGAAGTCCATGGTCCCTAGATCGTACGCCTCCAGCATATTGAGAGCCAGCAGTGCAGCCAGTCCTTGGCCATTGGGTGGATGTTCCAGCACCTCAACGCCCCGATAGGTAGTGGAGATGGGATCTGACCAGCCAGCGGTGTGGGCGGCCAGGTCATCAGTGGTGAGATAGCCCCCCTTCTCCTGCACAAAGGACGCGATGCTCGCTGCCAGTGGACCTCGATAGAAGGCCTCGCTACCCCCCTCGGCTATGGAGCGCAGGGTGCGCGCTAGATCTGGTGCCCGATGGAGCTCCCCTGGTCGGGGTGCAGGCAGGTACACCCGGGACGCTTCGGGCTCCTCCGCGATCTTCTCCTCGGCGTTGCGCCAGGCAGCGCTGATCCTCTCGGTGACTGGGAAGCCCTCCTCCGCTGTCCGGATGGCCGGAGCCAGGCACTCGCCGAGGGACATGGTGCCAAACCGCTCCAGGAGGACCTCCCATCCGCTCACCGTCCCGGGCACGGTTACCGGAAGAGCGCCGGTGAAGGGTATCTCCAGCAAACCTAGCCGTTGAGCCTCCTGCCAGGTGAAGGCCACTGGTGCTCGACCGCTCCCGTTGAGAGCGCTGACCCTGCCAGTGCTGGCTTCGTGGATCAGGGCGAAGCAGTCGCCGCCCACCCCAGTGGACATCGGCTCCACCACGTTGAGCATGGCCGCGGTGGTCACCGCGGCGTCCGCGGCGTTGCCGCCCTCCATCA
>CAYGQI010000147.1:2824-4615 GCA_964351925.1 uncultured Anaerolineales bacterium
GGCAACGGCGGCGGAAACGGACACGTTAGTGGCCGCACCCGGGAAAACCGTCAGAGAACCAAAGCGGACTGAAGCGTGGTGGCCGTGAGGTTGAGTGAGCATCTCACCTGGGACACCGACACGGACTACGAACTTGGTCTCAGCCCACCTCTGCGCAGCAAAGCAGGACAGTTCGAGCCCTCACCCAGGTTGCCACAATAGGGACTGAGTGATCTGGAGGAACGGGGCCCGCACCACGCCGTTGCAGCGCCTGCCCGGCGGACACTCTACTTATCCAGGGCACTTGGGCTGTCCACGGGTTTGGCCTCTCGCCGGGCGGGAGCAGTCCTCGGCAGTCAACTCCCTCTCGATTGGGTCCGCGGCGGCTCCCAACGGAGCCGGGGCACGCAACTCCATCCAGTTCCTCGTTGAGAATGGGAGCCAGTTGACACCCTCCGCGCTCACGCGAAGGGGCAACGCGGGACCAGTCCTTGTCGCCTGCTTCCAGCCTCGTTGCTCTACCCGGTAAGGGAGAACAGCTTGCCTATGTCCTTCACCTCGTGGATGCTCTTCACCAAGGCAATGATGTTCTCAACCCGCTCATCGTCCAGCTCGCGCCGGGCCAGGGCTCTGAACTTGTTCTCCAGCTGTTCCTGTGTCACCGGGTTACGGTAGTCGCCCTTAGGGTCATCGATCACGGAGGTGTATTCGGTCCCATCCTCCATGGTGACGGTGACCGCACACGAGTAGTGCTCAGGGTAGCGTCGTTCGAACTCCTCATCGACCACCCAGTCAACCTTCGTCATCAGCTCGCGGACATCGGGGCGATGGATGTTCTCTTTAGTGAAGGTGTCGGCGTCGATCTTCCCATCAATGAGAGCGATGGCGGCCTGCCAGGGCATACTGAACTGCGTGTCCACAATGTTCTGGGGATCCCTCTTCCGAGGCATGGCCAGCAACCGAATGGTGTAGTCAGAAGAGCGGATCTGGATATGCTGGACCCTTCGCCAGTCAGGATGGTGTTTGGCCACGATGTCCAGACAGGCATCCAGATGGCCCGCCGAATAGCGGCAGCAGGGATAGACCTTGATACTGGAGTTTGCGAATGTCCATTCGATCCCTAGCCCATCAGTGATCAGGCTTGTGTCGTACTGACGCTCGAATGAATAGGCCTGCATGAAACCATCCTGTCCTTCGATGATCTCGGGTGGCCCATCGAAACCCTTCTGCGCCATCCTCGCCGAGATGATGCCCACCATCGCCGGGTGTCCTGCCTGGAGTCTCTTGGTGTAGGACCCAGAGGTGTTCCAGGCCATGAGACCCCCGACCTGGCTACCCGCAATGCCTTGGGCATGCACTGTCTGACGGACATCGAGCTTCAGCAACTTCGCCGCGGAAACCGCTGCGCCAAACGTGCCACAAGTGCTCGAGGGATGGAAGCCCTGGTAGTAGGTCTTCCCGAGAAAGGCGGACCCCAAACGACAGACTACCTCATTGCCCAACACGATGGCTTCGATGACTTCTCTCCCGCTCGCCTGCAGTTGCTCGCCCACAGCCAAGCTGGCAGGGATTGTGGCCACGCTGGGATGGGCATTCGACTCATTGTGGTCGTCCGCAAAGTCAAAGGCGTAGCCCTGCATGGCATTGGCAAAGGCCGCGTGGGGCGCAGATACCTTCCGGCCATAGCCGATCACCGAGCTTTCCTCAGGACCACCCAATTCCAGTGCCACCTCGGCGGCGATTCTGCTAGATTCGACTTCCTTCGAGCCGATCATGGATCCTAGCAGGTCCAGAACCAAGTTCGCTGCACGC
>CAYGQI010000148.1:0-1635 GCA_964351925.1 uncultured Anaerolineales bacterium
AGCAGTCACTGCTCTGGCTGGAGAGACTGGAGCTGAGCGATTGGGCGCAGAAAAAGGTCAGGGACCTCAGCCGCGGCATGCAGCAGAAGCTCCAGTTCGTGGCTAGTGTCGTGCACGACCCCGAGCTGCTGCTCCTGGATGAACCCTTTGCCGGACTGGACCCCATCAATGTCGACCTCCTCAAGCGACTAATACGGGAACTCCAGAAGGACGGCAAGACGGTCATGCTCAGCGCCCACCAAATGAACCTGGTGGAGGCCCTTTGTGACCGTATCCTGCTCATAGACGACGGCAAGGCGGTCCTCTACGGGGACCTGGCGGAGATCAAGCAGCGCCATTCGCCAGGAACGGTGCATTTGAGAACCTCTGACCCCATTGGCGAGCTACCTGGAGTGGCACGGGTGGAGCAACGCGACGACACCCTGACCCTCACCCTGAAGGGGATCACTCCGCAGGACCTGCTGAGAACCCTGGTGCAGAGGAACATCACCCTGGAGTCCTTCGAGGTGACCACCACGCCCCTGGAAGACATCTTCATCGCCGTGGTCAAGGAGAGAGACCATGCGTAAAGTGTTCATTGTCGCGCGCCGCGAGTACCTGACCAACGTGCGTCGGGTGGGATTCATCGTCATGACGCTCTTGGTGCCCCTCCTGGGAGCAGTGGGCCTCTTCGTGGCCGCCTTCTTCGGGGGTCAGGCCGGCGCCTTCTTCGCCAGCACCTTTGCCCCCCAAGAGGGGAACATCGGTATCGTGGACGAACTGGGGGCTTTCACCCCCCTCCTGCCACAGTACGAAGAGCAATTCACCCTCTATGGAGACCAGGAGCAAGGGCGCGCTGCGGTCCGAGATAAGGTCATCGCCAGCTTGCTGGTCATCCCCGAGGAATACATAGACACCGGCAAAGTGACGATCATCACCAGGGAGGGAGGCTTCAGCGCCGCCATCCTGGAGGACTCGGACACAGTGCAAGCTTTCTTCGTGGACCACCTGCTCCAGGACGAGGTGGACCCCAAGGTGCGGGCGAGAGTGGCGCACCCCATCCTACCTGTGCTGGTGAGCCTGGAGGCAGAAGCCGAGCCCGAGGGAGGACCGCTGAGTATCATCCTCAACCTCACGGTGCCCTATTTCCTGGGCATCCTCCTGGTAATGACTATCTTCGTCACCTCGGGCTATCTATTGCAGGGCGTGGCCAGGGAGAAGACCAGCCGGGTGATGGAGATCCTTCTCTCCTCCGTCACGGCTCAGGAGCTTCTGGCGGGCAAGGTGTTGGGGTTGGGAGCGCTGGGCCTCACGCAGATCGTCATCTGGCTGGGTTCCAGTGTGGCCCTGAGCGGAGGGACAGTGGGCCTGCTGGGCATCGCCCTCCCCCTCCTGGTGCGACCACAGGTTCTTGTCCTGGGCGTGGTGTACTACATCCTCGGGTTTCTGGTCTACGCGGTGTTGATGGGCGGCGTGGGGGCCTTGGGCACCACGCAGCAGGAGTCGCAGCAGTTGGCGGGCATCTTCTCCTTTATGGCCGCCGTCCCCTTGATGCTGGGTGGGTTCATGTTCACCAACCCCAACATGACCATCGTGCGGGTGCTGTCCTGGTTCCCCCTCACCGCGCCGACGATGATGCTCTTGAGGCTGCCCATG
>CAYGQI010000148.1:1735-4576 GCA_964351925.1 uncultured Anaerolineales bacterium
CTGGTCGCGTACGCCACCGCCGCAGGATCTACGGCCGAGGTAGCGGAGGCTATCGGGGAGGAGTTGCGCTCAACGGGTGCCGAGGTGGACGTGCGCCTGGCCAAAGAAGTGAAGGATGTCAGGCCCTACGGCGCGGTGATCGTAGGCAGCGGCATCCGCGCCGGCCAACTGCTGTCTGACGCCACAAAGTTCGTGCAGAAGAACCGGGAAACGCTGAGCCTGGTCCCCGTGGCCTACTTCGTCGTCTGCCTGACGATGAAGGACGACACCGAGGAGAACCGCTCCACCGTGGCGGCCTACCTGGACCCTCTGCGTGAGCTCGTGGAACCGATAGAAGTGGGCCTCTTCGCCGGAGCAGTCAACCCCAGCAGCTTGCCTATACCGGCGCGGATGATTCTGAAGGCCATGAAGATCTCAGAGGGCGACTACCACGATTGGGAGGCCATCAGGGCCTGGGCACGGGCACTGCACCCCAAACTGGCGCCGGCCTAGCACCTTGCCTGTGCCGTTGTCACGTCGCTGCAGCACCAACTGCACCTTCCGACACCGTTTGGTGTTCTGATAGTTGAAACCACGACGACTGACGAGAAAGAAGGAAACCAGACTATGACAGCAACTCTCATCGAGGAGATCCCTCTGGGCGACAAGCGCCTTCGGGAATTCGTCGAGGTGCCCTGGCGCCTGTACAAGGGCGATCCACACTGGACGCCTCCCCTGAGGTCGGAGTACCTGGGCAGCAGACTCCTGGGCACGGTTGGGCTACTCACGCCCCAACACCCGTACCAGCAGCACGCCGAGGTCACCCATTTCCTCGCCAGAAAGGGCCCAGACCTGGTGGGCCGTGTCTCCGCGGCCATCAATCACCGCTTCAATGAATACCACGGCACGGAGATAGGGTTCTTCGGCTTCTTTGAGACGGTCAATGACTTCGAGGTGGCCCGTGGCCTGCTGGACGCTGCCCGAGACTGGGTGGCAAAGCGGGGGATGAAGGTGCTGCGAGGCCCGGGCGAGTACTCCAACGCCACCCATGAGCGGCAGGGGGTACTGATCTACGGCTTCGACACCCCGCCCACGGTGGAGTTGACCCACAACCCGCCGTACTACGGCGAACTCCTGGACCGGTACGGGTTCCGCAAGGCCATGGACTACCACGCGCACGTCGGGACCGAGCTGAGGTCAGACGTCGCGTCGCGCCTTGATCGCCTGGCTCCGCGCGCCCGCCGCCGGCACGAAATCTCCACCCGTCCGGCCGAAATGAAGCGCCTGGACGAAGAGGTTCGGCTCCTGGCGAAGATCTACAACGAGGCGTGGGCGGACAACTGGGGGTTCTTGCCGCTGACCGACGAGGAGACGCAGGCGCTGGCCAACAGTTTACGACCGGTGGTGGTGCCGGAGCTGGTTAGATTTGCCTACGTCAAGGGTGAGCCGGCGGCGGTGGTGGGTGGCATTCCAGACCTCTATGTACCCCTGCGCCCTCGGTGGCGCTGGCCTCTCGACACTGACCTGGTGCGTATGGCACGGGTGTTGCTGCAGCGCCGTCGCATCCGACGGCTGCGAGGCATGTTCCTCGGCGTCCGCCCCGAGTTCAGGCAGATGGGCATTGACGCCGTCCTTTTCCACGAGATCCTGACCGCGGCGGTGCGCCTGGGGTTCAATTGGGTAGAGACCTCCATGATGCTGGAGAACAACGACGCCG
Source organism: uncultured Anaerolineales bacterium (assembly GCA_964351925.1). Classification (GTDB taxonomy): domain Bacteria; phylum Chloroflexota; class Anaerolineae; order UBA7937; family B3-Chlor; genus JAUVXJ01. The sequence continues at coordinate 3,432 of CAYGQI010000148.1, forward strand.
TCCTCAGGTTGGTCGAGGCCGTGGGACTCCGTCTCTACAAGACCTGGCGCATCTACGACCTGGATCTGTGACAACGGACAGCGACGCCCCTACGCCCCGACAGAACGACCGTCGGTCGCAGAGATCCCGCGCTACCCCTGGAGCGGGTCAAGAGACCGGCGCCGCCAGAGCAGGTAAACAGCGTAGGCCATGGGCGGGACCAGAACCAGCAGCACCGACAGCAGGTTGGCGACCAGCGAGTGGTCAGTGCTCAACACTGGATAGTACCACGCCAGCAGGAAGATGAAGACCAGGTAGTTCCAGGTCGCTGAGTAGGAGAAGAGCGTGGTCAACCTCCCTATGGCGAGGGAAGGGACCACTGCTCCCAGCGCCACGAGCCAGACCACGTACCAGGGTTGAAACCACAGGATGGCGATGGTGATCAAGCCGAAGACCGTCCAGTAGAGACCCTCAACGAAGTGGCGCGTGTCGCCCCTCATTCTGACCAGCTGCCAGAAGTAGAATAAGCCAAAGAGTACGAACACCGCATAACGCACCAGGCCCCGGAGCAACTCCGCATCCTTCACGAACTGTCGCAGTGCCAGTACCGCCACTGCGGCGAAGGACGAGGTGAACAAGTCTTCCCTCGCCAGCCAGCCCAGCGAGTCCAATCCTTCCCACAGCGGGGCGTGCAGTAAGAGCAGCACACCCACGGTCACGGCCACGCTGAACGCCATCACCGATGCTCTGTTCTTCTTCCCAGACAGGGCGCGCCACCCACCGACTGCGAAGACGGGGACCACGACCGCCATGGGCATCTTGATCACACAGGAGAGCGCTGCCACGGGCACGGCCAGGGCGAACCGGCCCCGTGCAAAGAGATAGACCCCCACCAGCACGAAGAACACCACCACTCCGTCATTGTGGCCGCCGGCCGTACTTTCGTACAGAACCAGGGGATTCCAGGCGTAGAGCGCCGTGCCTGCTAGCGCGTACGAGGGACGCCATCGCGCCAGGGAGGCATAGATGAGCCCAGAGTTCATCAGATGCACGGCCAACGCCAGGCCCTTGAACAGCAACAGGTAGGTGAGCAGGCTCGATCCGCTCAGCAGGCCAATGACGCCAGACATATACGTCCACAGCGGCCCATAAGGTGAGGTGATGTG
>CAYGQI010000149.1:0-4468 GCA_964351925.1 uncultured Anaerolineales bacterium
CTGAAGGCGGGGAGGGACAAATGGCCAGAATACTGGTAGTAGATGATGATGTCGATTTCCAAGTGATCATGCGCAGAATGTTGGAGGCCGAGGGATACGAAGTCTCCATCGCTGAGAACGGCAACCAGGCGTTGGAGATGGTGCGACGGGGCGAGATGCCAGACGTGATCCTGTTGGACGTAATGATGGCCACCACTCTAGAGGGTGTTGCCGTCGCCCGCGAGATCAAGGGCGACGCTGCTCTGGAGGATGTGCCGATCATCATGGTTTCGTCCATCGCCACCAGCCCTGAGGCTGCCGAGTTCCCTGAATACGAGCATATCCCCATTGACGGCTGGCTCTCGAAACCGGTGCAGCGGGATGTGCTGCTGAAGACCTTGGAGCGCTTCCTGAGCCAGGGCTCCGAAGAAGCGTTCTAGTGCCGGCTTGAGTCTCGGGGCTCCCCTCAGAAGCGGGGGAGTGCCGTAGCTGACGGTGCATTGTCGCTGTCTAGATGAGGAGTGTTGGAGTATGGCCGAGCAGAGAGTTCTAGCTCTGGATGAGATGGATCGTGAGCTCATCAAGCAGATCGATCCGGATTGGCGCAAGATGCTGACCTGCATCCAGTGTGGTAGTTGTAGTGTCTCCTGCCCGTCCGGCCACTTGATGGACTATGCCCCGCGAGAGCTTTGGCGCTTGATGCGCATGGGCATGAGAGATGAACTGGTGAACTGCCGCACCTTTTGGCTATGCACCCAGTGCTACGCCTGCACCGTGCGCTGTCCCCGCGGCATCATCACCAGCGACACGATGTTGAACCTCCGCCGGTGGGCCATCGCGGAAGGGCTGGAGTTGCCTGCCATGCTGCCCCAGTTGAAGGAGTCTGTGGAGACGACTCACAACATTCTGCACGAGGACAACGCGAGCCGCCTCATCTGGAGCGAGAACTTGGAGCCTGTGCCCGAACAGCTGCGAGATGTCCGGAGAGGGCGGGCCGAAGTCCTTCTGTTCGCTGGTTGCGTAGGTGCTATGTACCCCATGGCCTACAGCATCCCCCAGTCCTTCGTCCAGATTCTGGAGCAAGCGGGGGTGACCTACACCAACCTGGGCGGCGACGAATGGTGCTGTGGCTACCCGCTCTACGGTGCCGGTTTGGAGACGGAGGTTGCCGACCTCGCCCGACACAACATTGGCCAGGCTACGGATCTGGAGCCCAAGTACCTGGTGACCACATGCCCCTCCTGTTATCACACCTGGAATCACATCTATCCCCAGTATGCCAGCGATGGCCTTGGCTTTGAGGTGCTGCACGCTAGTGAACTGCTGGCCAGACTCATTCGGGAAGGGCGGATCAAGCTGAACGAGTTGGACTGGGTCGTGACCTACCACGATCCCTGTGACTTGGGTCGCAAGGGAGGGGTCTACGATGATCCACGCTTCATCATCAATAGTGTGCCCGGGATCACCTTCAAAGAGATGCGCAACCATCGGGAAAACGCTCTTTGCTGTGGTGGAGGTGGCGACGTGGCGATGTGGGAAGCAGACGTGACGGAAGACATCGCCGAGCGGCGCATGGAGCAGGCCACAGCCACCGGCGCCACAGCCATCATCTCAGCCTGCCAGCAGTGCAAACGCACCCTACTCCAGGCCGCGCGCAAGACCAAGACCAGGATCCGGGTGCTGGACGTAACCGAGCTCGTCTGGCAGGCGATGGAGAAAGGAGAGGTCATAGGGTGATGAGCGACCAGACACCCAAGATCGGCGTCTATGTGTGCGACTGCGGCATCAATATCGGAGCCGTTGTTGACGTTCCCGAGGTGGTCAGCTTTGCCAGCCAACTGCCCTCAGTTACCGTGGCCCGCGAATACAAGTATGTATGCTCCGAGCCGGGCCAGGAGATGATCAAGAAGGACATCCAGGAGTCGGGAATCAACCGTGTGGTGGTTGCGTCGTGTACGCCGCGCATGCACGAACTCACCTTCCAGCACGCAGTCGCTGAGGCCGGGCTGAATCCATACTGTCTACAGATGACCAACATCCGTGAGCACGCCTCCTGGATCTCCAAGGATGACAGAGCTGCCACAGAAAAGGCCAAACGCCTGGTACGCGCCGCAGTGGCCCGTGTTGCCCTCCACGAACCTCTGGAGTCCAGGACCGAGCAGGTGACACCGGCAGCGATGGTGGTGGGAGCGGGCATAGCCGGCATTCAAGCGGCGCTGACCATAGCCGACGGGGGATACAAAGTCTATCTGGTGGAACGAGAACCCACCATCGGCGGGCACATGGCCCAACTGGACAAGACTTTCCCAACCCTGGACTGTAGCACTTGAATTCTGGGGCCCAAGATGATGGATGCCGGTCGGCATCCCAACATCGAACTCCTCACCTACAGCGAAGTTGAAGAGGTCTCCGGATACATCGGCAGATTCCAGGTCAAAGTGCGCAAGAAGGCACGGCACGTGAATGCGGAGCTCTGTACCGGATGCGGGCTGTGTCAGGAGAAGTGTCCCCAGAAGACCATCCCGTCCGAGTTTGACCAGGGTCTGGGCAAACGCTCGGCCATATACGTCCCGTTTCCTCAGGCCATACCTCGGGTGCCGGTCATAGACACCGCACGCTGCACCTATTTCCTCAAGCAGAAGTGCAGGGCTTGCGAGAAGCTCTGCCCGGCAGGCGCGATCGATTTTGAGCAGCAGGACGAAATCGTGGAGCTGGAAGTGGGGGCTGTGATCATGGCCACCGGCTTCGCTCAGTTCCCGGCCGAGGAGTTGCCTCAATACAACCGTTCCCTCTCGCCGGACATCATTGACGGCCTCCAGTTCGAGCGTTTGTCCAGTGCCACCGGCCCCACAGAAGGGGAGATCCTCACCTCCAAGGGAGTGGCGCCCAAGAGGGTGGCCATCATCCACTGTGTGGGCGCCAGGGACGAATACTCCAACGTATACTGCTCGCGAGTCTGCTGCATGTACGCTCTGAAACACGCTCATCTGGTGCGGGACAAGACCAACGCCGAAGTGTACGAGTTCTACATGGACATCCGGGCTTCGGGCAAGGGATACGAGGAGTTCTACACGCGAGTGCAGGAAGAGGAAGTGTACTTCGTCCGTGGGCGTGCCGCGGAGGTCACGGTCCTGGAGGACGGCCAGCTAATGGTCCTGGCGGAGGACACCATCCTGGGCAAGCCCGTGTCGGCGAAGGTTGACATGGTGGTCTTGGACTCGGCGATGGTTCCCCAGAGTGACTCGGGCCAGGTAGCCTCCACCTTTGGGATCGGGCGCAGCGAGGACGGCTTCTTCCTCGAGGCCCACCCCAAGCTGCGTCCGGTGGAAACCAACACCGACGGCGTCTTCCTGGCGGGGGCGTGCCAGGCTCCCCGCGATGTGCCGGACACGGTGGCCCATGCCGGTGCTGCGGCTGGTCAGTGTCTGTCTCTGCTGTCACGAGGGGAGGTAACCATCTCTCCCACCGTGGCGGTCGTGGATGAGCAGCTTTGTTCCGGTTGCCGCGTCTGCATCGACCTGTGCCCCTACAGCGCCATCAGCTTCATCAGTCAGGATGGCACCGGCACGGCACGGATCAACGAGGCCCTCTGCAAGGGGTGCGGCACGTGCGTGGCTGCGTGCCCGGCCGCCGCGATCAAGGCCCGGCACTTCACGGATGGGCAGATCTATGCCGAGATTGTGGGTTTGCTGCACGGGTCCGAGCATGAGGTGGCAGAGGTCACAGGCTAGAGTTCTGTTTCTGGGCTCGGTCGCCGTCTGAGAACTCGCCCAGAACCAGAGCGCATTGTGCAAGACAACAGCAGGCCTCCTGCTCTATGAGTGTGGTGGAGGTTTGAGCAAATGGCAGAGAACGGGTTCGAACCACGCATCATTGCCTTCTTGTGCAATTGGTGCACGTATGCGGCGGCTGATGCGGCTGGGATATCCCGCATGCAGCAGCCCCTCAATGTGGACGTGATTCGTGTCATGTGTACAGGGCGCATCGATCCCTCCTTTGTGCTCAAGGCTTTTCTCGAGGGGGCTGATGGTGTCATCGTCTCTGGCTGTCATCCCCCTGGGGACTGCCACTACGGCGAAGGCAACTACAAAGCATTTCGACGTATGCCACTTTTGGAGCGGCTTCTCCAGGAGTACGGCATCGAGAAGGAACGTTTCCATTGGGGCTGGATCTCAGCCGCAGAGGCTCCCAAGTGGGCCCAACTCACGAGGGAGTTCACCAGTAGGGTCAAACAGCTAGGGCCGCTGAACTGGAAGGGCTATCTCAACGAGATGGAGAGCGAGGAGGCGTAGGAGGCAATGGCTGGGAAACCACGAGTAGCTTTCTATTGGGCCGCTTCCTGTGGCGGGTGCGAGATTGCCGTACTGGAGATCCGAGAGAAGATCCTCGACCTGGCTCAGGCCGTGGACATCGTCTTCTGGCCGGTGGCCATGGACGTCAAGTACAAGGATGTGGAAGCGATGGAAGATGGCAGCATTGACGTCTGCTT
>CAYGQI010000150.1:0-1865 GCA_964351925.1 uncultured Anaerolineales bacterium
CACACAAAGTGGTCAGTCTGAAGCTTGTGGTAGTGCCAGCCCTTGACCACACCAGGATAGGCGGCCGTTACGTACACCTGACCGAATCTCTCAAACTCCTCCCAATCGGAGCGGAGTATCTCCATCAGATAGCCCCGTTCATCGGGCATGAAGTGTAGCTGCCTGACCTTGACGCCTTCAATCACCGTGCCTCTCCTTCGCTACGAGCTTCTCAGCAAGATGAATGCCTCGATGAGCGCCAAAGCGCTCAGCAGAAGCAGCGCGTTGATCCAGTTGAGAGCCTGCCCCATACGAAGCCACGCACACAGCGTGAGGAACAGGGCGGCCAACGCCCCTTCACGGAAAGACCTCTTGGCGTCGCTCCGGTACGACTTCGCAGACGTAAAACGGAAATGCAGGTAGTGCGCCAGCGCTGAGAGAAGAGTGAACAACGCCATGAACAGCAGGGCGAGAAAGAGCAAGCGGTTCACCGTCAGCGCCGGGTCGGTATTCCAGATCACGTAGCCCAGGCCCAGCCAGCTGGAAAGACACACCACGGTTGAGAGGACCCACAGCGACCGACCACTCGCCATCACCGCTTGCACCTCCAAAGGCATGTCATTATACCGGATCCAATGGCCCGTGGCAATTGATAACTGGCCGCGCTTGTGATATAATGCCGCCACGATGAAGTACGTCATCGGCCTCACGGGCAACATCGGCAGCGGCAAGAGCACCGTGCTCGCGATGCTGGACCAGCTGGGGGCCAGAATCGTGGACGCCGATGATCTGGTGCACCAGGTAATGGACAGAGGAAGCCCGGTGTGGCAGGCCATTGTGGACACTTTCGGCGAGGCAGTCCTCGACGAGGAAGGCCGCATCGATCGCAAGAAGCTGGGCTCTGTCGTCTTCGATGACCCCCAGGCCTTGAAACGCCTCGAAGCGATAGTCCACCCAGCTGTGGATCAGAGCTTCCTGGAGCTGGTACGGAACGCTGAAGAGCCAATCATGGCGGTGGAAGCAGTGAAACTCATCGAAAGCGGGGTGCACCACGTGCTCAGCTCCCTGTGGCTGGTCACCTGTCCGCAGGAGGAGCGTTTGCGCCGGCTGGTCGAGGGCCGGGGGGCGGATCCAGAAGACGTTCAAGAACGACTGAAGGCCCAGATGCCAGAGGAAGAACAGGCACGCTGGGCTGACCTAGTCATAGACAACGGGGGGACACTGGAGCAGACCTGGGAGCAGGTCGAGACTGAATGGGAAAGGATCCAGGAGCGGCTATGCCAGCAGCCGTGAATGTGCGCCGGGCATCCCGACAGGATCTGGAGGATATCGCCGAAATCGTGCGCAAAGGTTCGGGAGGAAGGGCCGCCTCTGACCCCAGTGCCCTTGTCGAGCGACTGCTCGAATGGGCCTACTTCGTGTCGGCCACCAGTAAGGTGATGGGGGTAGTGCGATGGCAGGCCGCCAACTTCGTAGCCTGCCTCAAGGATCTGTACGTGTACCCTCCGGCGCAACGCCGTCGCGTGGGCACTCCTCTGTTGCAACGAGTCGAGGAGGAAGCCAAGACCTTGTCCTGCGAAGTGGCTCTGCTTCTCACAGGCCGACAGTCCTCCTGGCGGGCCATGAAGTTCTACAGGGAACTGGGCTACGAACGTGCCCGGGAGGAGGAACTGGTGGGAGCATGGAGTGAGGTGCTGGAGGAGCACAAGGACGACGAGGAGATAGTACTACTCAAGAGGCTGCGAGCGACACGAATCATGGCCCCCATTCAGGGATAGCAGGGGGGCGGGGCTAGCTTACTCAACACAAGGAGGCTACAAGCAGATGGCGCGGCTAAAGGAATTCGCAACCCAGCACCCCAATCTGGCAGCTTGGATAGCACTGGC
>CAYGQI010000150.1:1965-4460 GCA_964351925.1 uncultured Anaerolineales bacterium
TGGATATTGACAAGGCGTCGAACTTGCCTTATAATATTCAATAGTGTGATTCAGATTTGTGAGGCACGGCTTAAAGATTATCATCGGCATCGAAAGAAGCCCGCAGTGCCAGCAGCAAGGTCCGAGCGGGCCGGCTCTCGATGGCAGTACCGGGGAGGTAAGGATGGAGCTCACGTGGAGAGGTTTTGAGTTCACCGTTGTGGTGCGAAGAAAGCACGCGGAGCAGGCAGAGTTGAGAGTTGAGACCTTGTCGGAGAAAGCAGGGGCGGCTCGTCGTGATGCAGAGTCCAAGCATATTCTAGCCTCCGGCTGTCGCCCCATGACACTCACAAGATAGCCCACACCCTGACAGAGGGAGGACAAGACATGTATCAGGTTATCGGTAAGTGCCCGGTATGCGGAGAGGAATTGACCGTCACCAGGCTGCACTGTCGCAGTTGCGACAGCGCGCTGGAGGGTCACTTCAACCTGGGCAAGTTCTATCGCCTCACTCCGGAACAACTCCACTTCGTGGAGACCTTTGTCAAATGCGAGGGCAAGATCACCCGCATGGAGGAGGAACTCGGCATCTCATACCCCACTGTACGGAACCGACTCCATGACGCCATCCGTGCCTTGGGATACGAGGTTCCCGTCGAGGCTGGCGCGAGCTCCGAGCGTCGCAAGGGTATCCTGGAGCAGGTTCAGGCCGGCGAGCTCACCCCTAAGGATGCCGTGGAACTGCTGAAGGGCACAGAGAAGTAGAGATGAGTGTAGCCAACACGAAGAGAGCGTCTTTCGCAGACGTACTCAGGAACAGGAACTTCCTGGCGCTCTGGCTGGGACAAGTCATCTCCCAGATTGGAGACAGCTTCACCTTCCTGGCGCTGCTGATCACCGTCAATCGGCTGACAGGTTCCACTGTAGCCATGGGCATGATGATGATCTCCCTGACTCTGCCACAGCTCGTCTTCAGCTTCCTGGCCGGGGTGGTCGTCGATCGCGTCAATCGGAAGCACGTGATGATCATCTCAGATCTGTTGCGAGGGCTGCTCGTGCTCGCCTTTCTGACCGTGCGCAGCGCCGAGCAGGTCTACGTCTTCTATGTCGTAGGTTTCCTGCTCTCCTCGGTTAGTGTCTTCTTCGCACCAGCGAAGACAGCCATGATCCCCCGGATCGTCGAAGGTGAGGACAAGCTTCTCTCCGCCAACGCCCTTTCGCAGACCATCCGTGTGGTGGCACTGCTGATGGGGCCCGCCTTGGCAGGCTTCCTCATCGCCTGGGCGGGCACAGCAGTGGCCTTCGTCGTGGACTCAATATCCTACTTCATCTCGGCGATGGCCATCGTCAGCATCACCACTACTGGACAGACGTTGGATGAGGAACAAATCGGCCTGAGAATGCTCGGGCATCGCCTTGCGGAAGGCATATCCTATACCCTGCACAACAAGACCGTTCTCGGCATCATCGTCACTCTCCTGGTGGCCTTCCTGGGAGTGGGCGCCATCGAGGTCTTGTTCGTGCCCTACCTTCAGGGAGAGTTCGGCGTGGGTCCAGAGGGTCTAGGCTTCGTGCAGACCACGCAAGGAGTAGGCATGCTGGTCGGAAGTGTGCTCGTAGGCAACCTAGCTCAGCGGTTCCGATTGTCGCGCATCATCACCTGCTCCGTCGCCCTGCTGGGCAGCACCGTGGCTCTGTGCGGGGTGGTGAGCCAGTTCCTCCTCATACCTCTGGCCACGTTCGGGGCCGGGCTCGGCCTGGCCCCTCTCAATGCGGCTCTAAGCACACTGATCCAGCGCACCGTCCCAAATGAGAAGCTAGGGCGAGTAAGCAGCGTTGTGGAGACCGCTATGACCGTGAGCTACCTTGTCTCCATGGGTGGCGCCGCTTTTCTGGCCGATGCCTTCGGCATCCGCACGGTGTTTGTGGGCGCGGGCATCATCACCGCTCTCGCCGTTCTGCCTGCTCTGACCATAATGAAAGAACCCGAGACTGGGGCGCTTGGTGCACTGGAGACAAGCGCCCTGCCGTCGGCGGACCAGCTAATGGAGGTATGAGCCGTGCTTGCCGGTCTGGCAGAGAATAGCAGCGCACGTGGGTTGCGACCGTTCAACCCACTGCTCGATCTCCATCCGACCACCGAACTCATAGAACTCGCCTTCGGCGAGGCCCTGGACCCTATGAGTCGCGATGCACTGCGCGAGATGCGTGCACTCGCCTGGCTCTTTGGACCACTCTTCTGGCTATTGAGCGCCATGCGCATGCCCCTGGCCGACACCTACGGCGGGTTCGTGTGGATGGAAGATGGCAGAATCGTGGGCAACGTAACCGTGCACCGTCGATATAGCGAGAAGAAGGGCTGGTTCATCAGCAACCTGGCGGTCCATCCAGATTATCGCCGCCGAGGGATCGCACGTGGCCTTGTGTCAGCCGGGGTGGAAATGGCACGGCAGAAGGGAGCCCGGCGCATCAGCCTGGAGGTGAGGGCGGACAACGCCCCGGCGCGGGGACTGTAC
>CAYGQI010000151.1:0-4412 GCA_964351925.1 uncultured Anaerolineales bacterium
AGCTCGACGAGGACCTCCTCCCCGGGCAAGACGTAGGGTACGAACACTACCTTGCCCCCGTGACGAGCCACACCCTCGCCGCCGTGGGCCATAGTTGAGATCTGCACTTGGATCATGTCCACTTCACCACGGCCGCAAGAATTCGGAGGAATGGCGCTGGATGGGCAGGACCTGAAGGGCGGTGACCTACCCTCGGTACCGCTTCACGAGGTCCTCCATCCTGCCCAACGCTTCTTCGATGTCCACGAGCGACGCTGCATACGCACACCGCACGAAGCCTTCTCCGCATGCACCGAACGCCGTACCGGGGACTACCGCCACCTTCTTCTCGTAGAGCAGCTTCTCGGAGAACTCCTCGGAGCCCAACGACGTGTTCTGAATGGAGGGAAAGGCGTAGAACGCACCCTGAGGCTCGAAGCAGGGCATGCCGATGCTGTTGAGCCCATCGACTATTACGCGGCGGCGCTGATCGTACTCCCGAAGCATCTCTTGGACGGCATCCTCACCGTTCCGCAAAGCCTCGATGCCCGCCACTTGAGCTGTGGTCGGCGCGCACATAATGATGTACTGGTGTGCCTTCTGCATGCCCCCGAGTATCTCGGGAGGGGCCGCGGCATAACCCAGACGCCATCCCGTCATGGCGTATGTCTTTGAGAAACCACTCAGCAGGATGGTTCTCTGGCGCATGTTGGGCAACGAGGAGAAGCATACGTGCTCGACGCCGTACACCAGGCGATCGTAGATCTCGTCGGACAGGACGATGAGGTCGTGCTCTTCGGCCAGCGCGGCGATCTCCGACAATCGCTGCCTGCTCATCACCGCCCCTGTCGGGTTGTTGGGATAGCCTATGAGCAAGGCCTTGGTCCTGGGGGTGATCTTCTTTGCGATCTCCGATGCCGTGATCTGGAATCCGTTCTCCACCCTGGCGTCAACCGTGACGGGTGTCCCGCCCGCAAAGATCACGCCGGGCTTGTAGGAAACGAAGCAGGGTTCGGGGACTATGACCTCATCACCGGGCTCGACGATGGCCAACAGTGCGAGGAAGAGCGCCTCGGACACGCCGACCGTGATCAGCAGTTCCTCCCCGGGGTCGTATTCTACCCCGTACAACCTCGCCAAATGCTTGGACAGTTCTTCTCTCAGCTCGCGCACACCGGCGTTGGACGTATAGCTGGTTTCTCCTCTTTCCAGGGACCGCATGCCTGCCTGAGTGATGTGACCCGGTGTCACAAAATCCGGTTCGCCAATCCCCAAGGAGATCACATCGTCCATGGTGGCGATCACGTCGAAGAACTTCCGTATCCCGGAAGGCGGTACGGACCGTATTCTCTCTGCAAGGACTTCCCTCATCGTTCTCCTCTCACTTGCTGCTCTGGTGCTACAGGAGCCAGACTGGTTATGTTCCACTCATGGGCTCTGTCATCGTATGTCAACTCGAAGCGCCTGTCGTCCTCAGTCGCTACACGGAAATGAAGGCCAGAAGGGCTTCTCCACGTCCCTTCCACGACCTGGACCACGTGGCTCCGGCCACGGAAAGCGAAGCAGACAGGCCGTTCTGCGAATCGGCTGCCGGAATAGCACTCGACGCGCGCCCTCTCCTCCATCTTCTCTCACCCTATGAGGAGCCTGCAATCATCTCCCACGTCGACCTTGCTGCACCGGCCTTCTATCTGAGTGTAGCTGCCGACAAGGGACTCTCGGAGTATGGAGTTCTGAAGGCGAGCACCTTCACCTATGATGGAGTTGCTGACTATACAGCGTTCTATCTGCACACCACCGGCGATGGACACGTAGGGACCGATGACAGAGTCAGTGATCGAAGCGGTAGGTGCTATGTGCACGGGGGGCACGATGGCGGTGTTCGCGGTTTCTCCATACGAACCGCCGCTCTTGTCAAGCAGGTAGCGGTTGGTGGATAAGAGAGTCTCGGGCTTCCCGCAGTCGGCCCACACGTCGACGGTGCCCGTCTCCAGCTTCGCTCCCTGATCCACCATCAGCTGAAGCGCATCTGCCAAGTAGTACTCCCCCTTGGTCTGTATGCCTCCCGACAGCAGGGCTTCTAAACACTCCAGTAGAAGGGCCGAGTTCCTAATGTAGTACAGGCCCACGAGTGCGAGATTGGACACTGGCGTATCCGGCTTCTCTACAAAGCCGGTGATGTACCCTTCTTCAACGGTCACCACCCCGAAACGACTGGGATCCTCAACCTCTTTGACGAAGATCACGCCGTCCGAGGATGTCTGCTCGAGGAATCCGAGATCCGCATCGAAGATGGTGTCCACGAAGACAATGAAAACGCTTCCCACGAGGTGCTCTCGTGCGAGGAGGAGGGCGTCAGCCTGGCCCCGTGGCTCCCTCTGCTCGACATAGCGCGCCGGGAAATCATAGCGGGCCTCGACGTGTTGCCGTATCTGCTCGCCAAGATGTCCCACGATGAAAACGACCTCATCGATGGGCAAGCCCTGCAGCCTATCAAGCACGTGGTCCAGGACGGTCTTACCAGCAACCTGCAAAAGAGGCTTCGGCTTGGTGTGCGTGTGGGGCCTCAGTCTCGTTCCCAGTCCAGCCATGGGGATGATGATTCGCATCGCCTGCCTGCCTTTCCTGCCTTATGGGCATGCAAGACCGTGTGTGGCGCGTACGGTCCGTCAGGCACTGGCGGCCAGGAGCCGCTCGTACAACCTCACGACTTGGTCGGTGTTGTGTTGCAGGGAGTACCGAGACACAATCCTTCGGCGCGCCTTTCTCCCGAGGGAGTGTCGAAGTCCTGGGTTCTCCGTCAGCAGCCTCAGGGCCAGTGCGAGCTGGCTCCGCAGGTCGAGGGGATCGATCAGGATGCCAGCGCCCCGAAGTGCTTCGCCATCACCCCCAACATCTGTGGCTACTGTTGCCATACCGCAAGCCATGGCCTCGAGCATGGCGATGGAAAGCCCTTCCACCTCAGAGGGCAACACGAACACGTCCCCCGCCTGCAACATGGGAATCAACGAGGCAGGGTCCTTGATCACCCCGGTGAACACCGTCGTTTCTCCAGCGTACAGGTTCCGCAGCCTAGCATACTCAACTCCGTTGCCAACAACTACGGCTTTACTGGTGGGAGGCAGTCGGAGGCTGTGAAACACCTCCAGGAAGGTCCCTACGTTCTTCTCGGGATCGAGGCGACCGCAATAGACGACGAGGAATTCGGCCCCCAGGTCTTGCTTGTAGCTTGATGGGCCCGGGCGGAAAAGGTCGGTGTCCACCCCGTTAGGGATAACGTGGATGTTCTTCGAGGGCACACCGTACCTGGCGAGGATACCCTTCTGCTCATGGGAGAAGATCACCACGGCGTCATATCTGGCCAGTACGTCAGACCAGATACGATAGAACCACCTTGAACTCAGACCCCAGAGGCTGGCACGCCGATCATACGGGGCATGGAAAGTTGCCACAATGGGAATGCCATGCTTGTGACACACCTGAGGAAGCCCGAAATCCAGGTTGGAGAAGGACAGGGACACGTGGGCTATGTCCACCCCCTCTTCGACCAGCACTCTCTCGATCAGTGACCTGCAGCCGGGCGACGAGATCAAGTCGTGGTCCCATAGGCTGAGCGAACTGAGTCTTCTGAGGTGCGGGGCTTCGACTGTCTGCTCGGAGCGGGGACCATGGTAGAAAAAAAGGACCTGTGCGCCGCGGGTTTCCAATCCGTCTGTGATTTGGTTGGAGTACCTTACGAGGCCGTTGCCGCGCTTTCTGGCTTTGTGTCCGAACCAGGCGACTCTCATGTACTCTGCCGCAACTTCTTTCGTGGGTCCCTGCGTTGAGGGACGAGTGCATTATAGCAGCTTGCGGGTGTGGGGGCAAGAGGGGTCAAAGGGACCATCGATGACCAAGACGACAGCGCCCTCGTCAACTGCCCGTGCGCACGCTTCGAGATCACTCCATTCATCCCGCCCGTACCGCGGTGAACAGTGCTCCGCATGACATTCATGTAGGATTCCTTTGGAGGGACTCTGTGTACCTGGCTGACAACAGTCAGAGGAAGCCGCCATTGGGGCACTCAACGAATGGGAGCCGCTACGCCAGTCTGACCACTCGCTGTGCGCCAGTGGTCGGCCGCAGAACTGCTTACCTGCGACTCGCACCGTCGAAGAACACCGGGGCGGGCAGGCTCTCTGAGATGGTGAAGGGGCCTGAAGTCCTGAGCATCCGGCCACCGGCGTAGCCGTGGTGCAGCGCTCAGACCGAACTAGGACCGCAAGAGGACGCCCTTTGGACCTGGCGCAGGTGAGATGTGTGACCGATGGGCGATGTCAAGGCCTGATCTTGACGGGAAGCCATCGACGAGGCCCCAGGTTAGGACCGACAACGTTTGGGTGTGTCGCCAAGGCTTTCGATCTACGTTCCCATCCCGTCCGTGCAGAAGCAGA
>CAYGQI010000152.1:0-4390 GCA_964351925.1 uncultured Anaerolineales bacterium
CATCTTGTAGGCGCTCCACATCTCGCAGGAGATGCAGTTCCACATGGCGTCCTCGATGCCCAGGTACCAGGGCAAGAAGTCGGAGGAGCCGCCCACGGGAGCGGAACCGTGGCGAGGTCCAGCCTGTCCGTAGATGGCCAGGTCAGACGAAACGCAGATGTCACAAGCACCACCTATCTCCTGACCGCCAGCCACCCTCATGCCATTGGCGCGGGAAATCACCGGCTTCTTGCAGTCAAGAATAGAATCCACCATGCCGTTGAAGAGGTCCATGTACAGGGCGTATTCCGTGGGCCTCCCACTGTAGTACTCGGCGTACTCCTTGGTGTTGCCCCCGGTGCAGAAAGCCCGGTCGCCCACCCCGGTGAAGACCACCGCCACCACGCTCCTGTCAGCGGAGGCGTTGGTCATGCCAGAGATGACTCCTTTGACCATCTCTGTGGTGTAGGAGTTGTACTGGTTGGGGTTGTTGAGCCAAATCCAGGCCGCGTACAGTCCCTCCACAGGGTTGCCCTTGGGATCTACAATGGGCTTCTTGTCGTAGACCACACATGGGGGTTTGTCCATCGTGCCGAAATGCTCCTCCCCCCAGAGTGCGTGGTCCTTGATCTCATGGTCCCTAGGTAACCATTCCAGTGCCATCTGCTTCTCTCCTTTCCTGTCTATCCACTCAGTGTTGATGCCCTTGAGGGCGGATTGAGTATCATACGGCGATGTCGGCGGTATCGCTCCACAAACCTAATCCGGCGCGAAGTATGTCACAGGCAATATGTGGCGCCCATTGAACGCCATGTGTCCATCATAGCACACTTCATCATGTGTGTCAAGGTCACTTCCTGAAAACCGGCATCATCTGCCTCTAAAGACTGGCTTCCTCTTCTCCAGGAAAGCTGTGGTTCCCTCTTGATAGTCTTCGGTCGTGCAAAGGACACCGAATTCCAGCGACTCGATGGAAAGCCCCCTCACCACATCCACTTCCAGGCCTATGTTGATGGCCTCCTTGCACGCGGCGAGAGTGAGGGGTGGCTTCGCAGCCAGCTTCGCGGCGAGCGCTTTGGCCTCACTCAGTAGCTCTCCCTGAGGGACCACTTTCTCCACCAAACCGATCCGCAACGCCTCCTGAGCGTCGATCATGTCCCCAGTCAGGATGAGCAACTTCGCCATGCCCTTGCCAACTAGCCGCGGCAGACGTTGCGTGCCCCCGTAGCCAGGGCTGATGCCAAGGCCTGCCTCCGGCTGCCCCATCCTAGCCGTGTCAGAAGCCAGGCGGATGTCGCAAGCCATGGCCAGTTCCAGTCCTCCCCCCAGTGCGTAGCCGTTGATGGCCGCGATGACCGGCTTCGGCAGGTTCTCTACCTTCAGCGTCATCGCTTGGCCGCGTTGGGAGTTGGCGAATGCATCTCTGGACGTCTTCAGATCCTGCAACATGCTGACGTCTGCCCCGGATACGAAGGCCTTCTCCCCAGCACCGGTAATCACGACGACACGCACCTCGTCGTCTGCTGCCAGTTCGTCCATGGCAGAGCTGATTTCAGCCACCACCTCATCGTTGAGGGCGTTGTACTTGTCGGGCCGATTGATGGTCAGCACTGCCACGTTCTCCTCACGATCTACCAACAAGTGTTTGTAGGTCATAGACTACACCTCCTCACGCCAACCCCGCCGAATCTGCCCGACAGAGTAGAGCTTTGTACGTGGCGCCCGCTCCCGCCACTCATAGACAGCCAAGCCGACCGATCAGGGCGCGCCAACCAGTGGAAGGCGCGCTGGTCGGGCATCACTTCAATTCTCCGTAGAAACCTCTGCCCGATTTGCGGCCCAGTATGCCTGCTGAAACCATGCGCCTCAGCAACACGGGAGCCGCGTACACTTCGTCCTTGAACTCGTTGAACATGTTGTCCGCGATGAACAATGTGGTGTCGTTGCCGAGAATGTCCAGCAGGCGGAAAGGCCCCATGGGGTGATTCAGCCCCAGTTCAATCGCCGTATCAATGTCCTGGATGCTGGCCAGTCCGGACTCGTACAGGCGGATAGCATGGAGCAGATACGGGATTAGCAAACGGTTCACGAGGAACCCGGGCGTGTCTTTGGCGATAACCACCGTCTTCCCCAGAGACTCGGAAAACTCCCTGAGCGTCTTGACCGTTTCGTCGCTGGTCACAATGGTCGTGACGATCTCCACCAGCCGCATCACGGGCACCGGATTGAAGAAGTGCAGCCCGGCGACTTTGTCCATGCGCTTCGTGGCCGCGGCCATCTCGGTGATGGTCATGGACGACGTATTGCTGGTCAAGAGCGCATGTGGAGGGCAGATCTCGTCAAGCTGCTTGAAGACCTGCTTCTTGAGATCCAGTTTCTCGATGGCGGCCTCCACGATCAGGTCGCAGTCCTTGAAAGCCTTAGGGTCGGTCGTGCCTTGGATGCGCCCTTTGATCTCATCTTTCTGCGCGGCCGTGATCTTCTCCTTTTCCACGGCTCTCCCCAGGAAGCGATCGACAGTCCCCATGCCTTTTTGCAGTAGGTCATCGTTGATCTCCGAGACCACGACCTGGTAGCCCGATTGAGCGCAGACCTGAACGATTCCAGCGCCCATGATTCCGGCACCTACAACACCAACCTTCTTGATCTTCATTTGCCTACCTCCTTCTCAATCTCACTATAGCGCCTTCTCAGGCGTCCTCAAGAACAGCGAAGCGATGGCTCCCATCAGAGCCGCCGCACCCGCGATGACGAAAGCGACGGTGTAAGACCCCATTAGATCAGCAATGCGGCCCCCGATGAAGGTACCGCACGCCTGACCGATGCCGAAGAAAAGGGTAATGAATCCCAGGGCGGCAGGAGCCAGTCTCGCTCCCAACAAGTCGCCGCTGGCCGCGGCCATGATGCCTGGGATACTCCAGGCTGTCAGGGCAAAGAGCAGGGCAGAGAGATAATACCCAGGCGGCGCCTTCCACAGGCCAAAGGTAGTGAAGCACAAGAACTGCAGGAAGTAGACGATGGCTAGGCCGTATTTCCTACCCACCACATCTGAGACCGCCCCCCAGATGAAGCCGCTGATGATGCTCACCATGCCCACCGCCGACCAAAGCGCCCCAGCCGCCTCCGTGGTGAAACCTGCTTCCCAGGTCAGGTATCGGGCGAAAAACGTCGTATAGATAATGTAGGAAAAGCCGAACAAGACATAGATCAGGGCGAGATGCCAAACCGGCGCCGACTTGTACACCAACCCCCACTGTAGCGACGACGACCGGGGTTTAGCAGCGCCAACCTCCTCGGCTTCGGCCCCAATAGGCAGCAGCCCCTTGTCGCGAGGGTGATTCCTCAGTATCAGGAAGCATAGCAGGGCGATCAGAAGCACGAAGGCTGCCAGGAAGAACCAGGAGACGCGCCAGCCTTCGACACCGTATCGCCTGAGTATGGCGGGCACCAGAAACCCGGTTATCACCATGCCGAAGCTGGAGCCGCTCACGGCCATACCCGTCGCCAGTCCCCTCCTCTTGGCGGAGAACCAGGCCGGCACCAGGCCCATCACCGGCACGTTCGTGCCCCCGCTGCCCACACCTGTCAACAGCCGCCCCAGCAGGGCCACCTGGAAGCTGGGCGCCATCCCCGTCAAGATCATCGATCCGCTAATGATACACATAAAGATCGTGGTCACTATCCTGGGCCCGAAGCGCGAGGCCAGATAGCCGCAGGTAACCGCCATGACCAGATAGCCAATCATGTTGCCCGTGGCCAGATCGCCAGCCTGGCTGTCGGTCAGGGACAGCCCCTCCTTCATGCTGGGCAAGATCATGGTGTACCCAAAGCGGGCGAGGCCCAGCGCCCCGATCACCGTGACCACACTCATGATGGCAATGATCCAGCCGTAGTGCAGCCCTTGTCTTGGACGACCCTGTTCCTCCCCCATCACTCCTCCCCCAGCCCACCCCCCCAAGGGGTGGCCTCGGACCCGTGCGGTGCTTCTATGACCTGGGAGCATACCCGGCCCTGAGTCTGAAGCACCTCCACTACCGCGTCAGTGAGGGTGGCCCGATAGGCCAGCAACCGC
Organism: uncultured Anaerolineales bacterium; assembly: GCA_964351925.1. GTDB lineage: Bacteria > Chloroflexota > Anaerolineae > UBA7937 > B3-Chlor > JAUVXJ01. Next base: position 4,052 of record CAYGQI010000152.1, read on the forward strand.
CGTCCGCTCTCCAACAGGGCCTGCCTGATAGGCCCCTGCAAGTCCTCGATGGTGCCGTATATCGTCTCAGCGATCTCCGCTGTGTCTTGAGCCTCCAATCGCCCGCCAACCTTGCGCGCCTGGAAGACGTGGCTGGTCCAATCCAGGTGGTCCTCGCCACCGGTGAAGCGTACGTGGACTCTCAGTAGATACTTCTCCAGCTCGACCTCCAGACCGGTCTCCTCCAGGGCTTCCCGCTTCGCCCCCTCCTCGAACGACTCCCCAGGGTTGAGTCCTCCGCTGGGGGCTCGATAGATCGGCCGCTGAAACATCGGTTTTCTGATCAGCGCCAGATGGTCG
>CAYGQI010000153.1:0-4381 GCA_964351925.1 uncultured Anaerolineales bacterium
TCTTCAACCTGGACTTCCCCCACTCGGTGACTCTATTCTGGCTGTACGCGGCACTCGCTGTGGTGACGATCAAGGTTGCCGTGGACGGAGGAGTCGCCTCGAAGGCTATGCCCGCCGCTTAGAGATCAGTTCCTTAGACCACGCGCTGGGGGGCACGATGGCGCGTGCTCCTTCGGATGCCTCCGGACAGTAGTCTAGCTGCCTCGCCCCCACTTCTTGAGGAAGGCTTTGGCTATCTTCCTGGTCTTCGGGCTTTTGCTCTCCAACTGCGCCGTCGCGAACTCCAGGATCTCCGCCTTGTGGTCGGATTCCTCGAAGTATTGGCCGAAGGCTTCTAGAGCGAAGCCTTTGATGAGGTCCCTGCGCTCTGGTGGGTGATGGGTCTCGTCTATGGACAGGAGCCTGCGCGTGATTCTGCTCTGCAAGCCCGGTTTCGTGTGGGCGATCTGGCCTGAGTTTGCGGCTATGTACGACCCCATGATCACACTCTTGTCGTCGAGCAAGTCGTAGTACTGATCGAATATCTGCTCGAATCTGCTCTCGGTGTCAGCGCCGATGATGGCAGCGATCATGTTGGCCCCGCGCAGCTTGAAGTACGTGTTCTCCCTGGCCAGCAACTCAACGAAGACGTGCCAGTGGGGGTAGAGTAGCTCCGGACGCTCATCAGCGACGAGTAAGAGCGCCCTGAGGCAGTTGTAGCCCACTCTCTCATGCCTATCCGACAGCCCGTCCACCAATTCCGAGAGGAACCCCTGGTTTTCCCGTGCCTGCCTAGCGAGACTCTCGAGGTCCACATCCTTGGTGTTCAAGTCAGGCAACATGGTGAAGAAACGCTCCTCGTCGGACAGAGGCTGACCCTCTTGGCCCGCCGCCTGAGAAGTGAGACTCTGTGTTGCGTATCGTCTGCGGGCATCCGGTACCGCACGAGGAGGGATCTAGATGCAGACTCCCCCTTGTCTCAGCATTCATACAGATACTATGCGTCGCACCCTATCTGTGCGGCGCATAGTCCGGTCACACTATGACTTCAAAACTGCGTGATGAAGCTGTGTAAGGCGCCGGCAATCTCCACGAGTTTGTCGCAGTCGACAAGCTCGGGCGTGTCTCTGGGAGTGTGCGTTACGGTGGCCATCAACTCCGGGAACCGCTCCGCCGTTATCGCCATGGCCGCTTTCCCGTTCTGCGCAAAGATCATGTGATCGCCCTGATACCACTGCTCTCCCCTAATCATACCATCATAACTGCCAAACACAGCGTTCGCTTTGTCTTCAATCTCATCCTGGCACTCGTAGAGGGAATAGGCGGTCTTCCCATGGGCGTAGCCCACGTCATCCATGTTTATGGCCAAGAGCATCTCCTCCGTGGCCTTTCCATATCGACGCAGGTAGTCCATCTGTCCTCCCGCGCTGTAGTGGTCCTCCCCATTGAAGGCGACGATCTCGATACCCAGATGGCCAGAATATTCGGCCAGCATCTCCGCGAGGAGCAGCTCCACAACCGTGCCTGAGGCGTTGTCCAATGCTCCGGGCGTATCCCCGTAGGCGTCGATGTGCGCACAGACAACGATCTTCGCTTTCGCGGTGGGGTTCTTGCGCGCAACCACATTGTACGCCGTGGTTGGAATACGCTGGGCATCGATCTTCAGGATGAACATCCTTCCCGTTTCGCCAGCGATTCTCTCCCCGACAGTATCTGTGCAATACACCGATGGTATGTCGAAATCGCCGTCTTCTATCATAGGAAACGGGTATAGGGCGCCCACCAGTTCGGGGTTTCTTCGGGTTGCAGTGATGATGGCAGCCGGCCGTTTCTCTTCCAGAAGGGCGTATGTTCTCTGATGATGGTCGGGGTTGTAGAATACGAAGTTCTTGGGCATCAACTGCTCGGCAGTTATTGCGCCCTTCATCAACAGGATCTTGCCATAGCAGGTGCATTTCTCGAGCTCCTCAACTGTCGCGACCGTTTTCAGCTCAGCCGTTATATCGCATCCCAGAGAATACGGGCTGGTGTGGACTTCGAAGGGCTTGTCGTTGCAGGAGAACGAAGGTTCTCCGCTCTGGAAATCCAGGCACGGGAAAGGAGTCGTGTCGATCGTATATCCCCACGATTCTATGGTTTGGGCGAAGAACTCTGTTGCTGCGCGGTTGCCCCGAGAGCCAACGCGCCTGTTTGGCCTGACGCTGCACAACGTAGTCAAATACGTCTGTGCCTTCTGAGAGTGGTCTTTTGCATTCATGCTCTTGGCACTCGTTCGAGAAACAAGTCTCAACTGGCGGAGGGGGTGGGATTCGAACCCACGGTGGAGTTGCCCCCACAACGGTTTTCGAGACCGTCCCGATCGTCCACTCTGGCACCCCTCCGCGTTTGGCCAGGCGTCTGCGCTATTCGACCCGGCCGCGAAGCTGATCGAAGAACCGATCCAAGAGGGCCCTGGCCTCGTCGGCCAGGACTCCTTTGGTGACCTGCACCTGGTGGTTGAGTCTGGGCGAGCGTAGGATGTCGAAGACGGAGCCGGCTGCTCCGGATTTCGGGTCGTCTACCGCGTAGACCAGGCGAGGCAATCGCGCCAGGACCATGGCCCCTGCGCACATGGGGCATGGTTCCATAGTGCAGTACAGCGTCACGTCCGACAGGCGCCAGCTGCCCAATACCTGAGCTGCCTCGCGCAGGGCGATCATCTCGGCGTGGGCACTGGGGTCGGCCAGTTCCTCTTTGCGGTTGTGACCTCTCCCTACAACGTACCCCTTGTGGACGGCGACTGCACCAACAGGAACTTCCCCTCTCTCGCCGGCAACCTGGGCTTCGTCGAGGGCCTCGCGCATGTACTGTTGGTGCTCTACTTCTCCTCGTACAAGGCCATTATAACACATCGTGCTCCAGAGGCTCAAACGTATGTCACTTCCCTACACAGAACTCGCTGAAAATGATCTCCAGAAGGTCATCGGTGGCCGTCTCCCCGGTGATTTCCCCCAGGGCGTTGACCGCAGCTGTGATGTCGATGGCTATCAGGTCCACGGGAGAGCCTGCGCCGTCGCCCTGCATTGCGGATCGCACGTGGTCGAGGGCCAGCTGCAGGGCCTGCTTGTGACGTGGGTTGGTGACCAGGGCCGTGTCGGACGCCATGACCTTGCCGGAGAAGATGAGTTCGACGATAGCCTGCTCCAGTTCCTCCAACCCCTCTCCGGTGAGGGCGGAGAGTTCGACCCTTCTGGCGCGAGGAAGCAGATCATCGATCCTGGAGCGCAGGGGCAAGTCCGTCTTGTTGACCACCAGTATCGCCGGCTTGATGCCGATGAGCTTGGCGATCTCCCTGTCGGCGTCCCGCACCGGCTCGTGGGCATCGACGACCAAGAGAGCCAGGTCCGCGCTGGCCAGCGCTTGACGGCTCCGTTCAATGCCCAACTTCTCTACCAGTTCCTTGCTGTGGGCAATTCCAGCCGTGTCCACCAGAACCAGAGGGACGCCCTGCAGGTTCACCGTCTCTTCCAGCGTGTCACGGGTGGTCCCTGGGATGGGGGTGACGATAGCCCTCGAAGTTCGCAGCAAACGGTTGAGGAGGCTGGACTTACCGACGTTGGGCCTGCCCACGATGGCTGCCCTGATACCTTGCCGGTAGATGATGCCGCGCTCTGCACTATTGATTAGCTGCTTCAGCGTGTACGAGCCCTCCTGCAGAGGGCCAGTGATGTCGCGCTCAGGTATCTCATCCTCGCTGAAGTCTATGGCGGCCTCCAGATAGGCCAACACTCGCACCAACTCCGCCCGCACCTGGCGTATCTGGAGGGAGAGGCGCCCGTCCAGCTGATCCACGGCAACCCGCAGCGCTGCTTCCGTTCTGGCGCGGACGACGTCCAGGACCGCTTCTGCCTGGGCCAAGTCGAGCCGGCCGAAGAGGAAGGCGCGCAGGGTCATCTCTCCCGGGCTGGCCAGTCTGGCCCCGCTGCGGAGGGTCAACTCCAGCACACGGCGCAAGGGAACCACACCTCCGTGGCAGTTGATCTCTCCTACGTCCTGGCGCGTGTAGGTGTGGGGGGCCTTCATGTAGGAGACCAGCACCTCATCGACTGTCTCTCGGGTCTGGGGATCCAGGACGCGTCCATGATACAGGTGGTGTGACACAGGTTTCCAGGAGGAATGGTCTGAAACGGGCCCCTTGGCTGGCACAAACATCGCTCTCAGGATGGGCAGCACATCAGGGCCACTCATCTTCACGATGCCGATGCCGCCCTCTCCGATGGGGCTGGATATGGCAGCGATGGTGTCGTCGAGGCTGTACATGAACCGTACCCGCATCGTATTATACCCGCCGAAGTGCCTGCTCACAATGGAACCATCATGGGACTGTGGCAGTTCGACTTGCTGTATGCCAGAATATGTCTAC
>CAYGQI010000154.1:0-4351 GCA_964351925.1 uncultured Anaerolineales bacterium
TGGCAATCATGGCCAGCGTTCTGAGAGTGATGGGCTTCACCACCGGTCCGCTAACGCCGCAGAAGGTAGACTTGCCGTTGATGTTTGGATAAGGGACCAAGGTGTTGAGGTCTATGCCCAGCAGCCCGTGGACGGTATCGCTGGCGCACACGCCATCGCCGCCCGCTTCCTCCACGGCTTCGACTATCTCCGTGATGTCCGTGACCTGTGAGGTCAGCTTGGCGACTACCGGCATTTTGCCGGAGTACTTCTTCACCCAACCGAGGACCCTCTTCACTTCGTCTGGCACCTGGCCGACCATCAACGACGTCTTGGCGAACGGGGAGTCGGTGGGACAGGACATACTGATCTCCACCAGGTCGGCTCCCACATCCACGGAGCGTCTGGTGAGCTCCTCCCAGTGATCCTTGTTGGTGGTGCCCCACAAGCTGAGGCCGACCACCTTGCTGGGGAACTCATCTTTCAATTTGCGGACCGCGTCCTCCATGACGTCCATGTGCCATTCGGAGATGTTGTCTATGTTACCCAGCGCTACCCCCTTCTTTTCCTCGTAGTCCATGCTGGTCATAATGGGGTAGCTGATGTCAACCTGGTAGCTCTCTACGGAGGTAGTCTTCATGATCGCGCCGGCCCAGCCGGCCTCGAAAGCCCTCTTGACCATCTCATAGCTGTCCGTCGGCGGCGCGGAGGAGAGAACGAAGGGGTTCTCGAAGCGAATGCCACAGTATTCCACTGACAGGTCTACTTTGGGTTCCTGGTACATAATCCAACTCCCCTTACTGATCGGTTCGGCTCAGGTAGTCGTGGATGGAGCGGGCCGCCAGCTTCCCATAGGCCACAGCCTGAACCACTGTCCGGGAAATGGGGTTGTGCAGCACGTCTCCGCCAGCAAACACTCCAGGACGGGAGGTCATCAGAGTGTCCTCATCCACCAGCAAGTAGCCCCTGACGTTGGTTTTCAGGCTCTGGAACTGCTTGATGGCGTTGTCGTCGGGGCCCTGTCCGATGGCGACGATCACGGTGTCGCAAGGCAGCGTCAGAGCGGAGCCTCTTACGTCTACGGCGTTCTCGGGCACGAACTTGCCCGGCTCTTTCCACTCGATGCGCACGCCTTCCACTCCAACGACGGTGCCCTTGCCGTTGTTGAGGAATCTGACGGGCCTGACTCTCGTCAGGAATTCGATACCCTCCTCCCAGGCCAACTCCAGATCCTCAGCGAAGGCTGGCATCTCATCTGGTGCCTCAAGGCAGACGAGGGTTGCCCTCTTGGCACCCATCCTCAGCGCCGAACAGGCGACATTCACGGCCACGCTGCCGCCACCGATGACGACGGCGTTCTGCCCCACCTTAACGGGAGGCGAACCGGGAAGCGCATTGGCTTTGGCCAGCAAGTCCACCGCCGAATAGACGCCCTTGAGGCCCTCGCCTTCTATGCCCAGCGCATAGGGCTTCTGAAGGCCAACGGCGATGAAGATGGCATCATATCCTTTTTCCAGTAGGTCATCGATGGTCAGGTCGTCGCTGAGAGGCGTGTTCAGCTTGAACTCGATACCCAGCTTCCTGATGAGATCTATTTCGGCCTCGACAACGCGGTTGGGCAGCTTGAAGGAGGGGATGGCACAGGTCATGGCCCCGCCGAGTTGCGACGACCCCTCGAAGACGGTGACGGCGTATCCCAGAAGAGCCAGTTCGTGGGCAGCAGCCAGTCCAGCGGGCCCTCCCCCAACGATAGCCACTTTGTACGGGAGCTTCTCGTCAGGGACTCGCGCCCTGGCTCCGCGTTGCGCCTCGAAGTCCATAAGGAAGCGCTGCAAAGCTCCGATGTTGATAGGCTCTGTGAGCACCTGGCTTCGGCATTGCTCCTCGCACAGTGCGTCGGTAGGGCACACCCTCCCGCATACGCCTGAGAAGACGTTTGCCTCCCTCAACACCCTGACTCCACCCCAGGGGTTGTTGAATCTGATCTTGCGGATGAACCCCCGGATATCTATTCCTGCCGGGCACCCTTCGTTGCAGGGCGGGTTCTCACACATCAGGCAACGAGAGGCCTCGATGGTTGCCTGTACAGGTGTCAGAGTCTTCTCTATCTCCTCGAAGCTCCTCACCCTTTCACTGGGGGAGAGTCGCAAAGCGTTTGTCCGTCCACTCATGCTTGAAATCTCCTTGCCACTACTCTTGGTCTAGGCGCTCCTATTCCACAGCTTGCGGATGGTGTCCATGGCTCGACCTCTGAGTTGGTCCTCGTCCACCAACTGGGCCACGCCTTTGTCGAAAACAACCTGCCCGTCCACGATGACCGCTCTCACATCTCCTGAGGCGGCGCCCAGGACCGTGTGGTAGACTACGTTCTCAGGGATCAGAGGCGCCGGGGAGCTGTCTTCAAGCAGTACCAGGTCGGCCAGTTTGCCTTCCTCGATGGAACCAGCCTCCAGCCGCAGAGCACGGGCGGCATTCGTGGTCAAGAAGGAGAGAACGTCTTGCGCACCCACGTCGCCACCGCCCGTGATCAAGGCATGCAGCAAGAAAGTGGTGCTCATGTTGACGAAGGGATCGAAAGCCCTGACGAATCCGTCGTCACCCAGAGTAACGTTCACGCCCCGCTCCAGCATTCGTGCAACCGGTGCCGCACCGGTGCCAATCTCCATGTTGGAGATGGGGTTGTGGGAGACGCTGACCCCTCTTTCCGCCAGGATCTCTATCTCCTCCTCTGCGAGGTGAACACTCTGTGAAGCTATAGTCATCTCGTCCAGGACGCCCAGATCATCCAGGTAGGGAACCGGTCTTTTGCCGAACCGCTTCTGGGTATCCTCGACGTGATAGGTTCCCTCGGAGAGGTGGAGTTGGAAAAGCGCGCCGTTTTCGCGCGCTATGTCCTTCGCTCTGCGTATGTAGTCGCCGCTGCAGGAGAAGGTGGTATGAACGCTCATCAGACCCTGCACCCGCCCATCGAGGGTCAGTATGGCTGAGTTCTCTTCGAGCAACTTGGCCGCTATCTTGGGGCCCGCTCGCTCGGTGGCCTCATTGGATATGAGCGCACGTGCCCCCGTCTCCTCGATGGCCTGAGCTTCCCTGATCATGAAGCCAGGCTCAGCGTAGGGGGCCTCCATGACGTCGCAGAAACAAGTGTATCCTGACTTCAAGTGGAGGAGCGCTGCGTATGCTGCCAGGCTCTCCACGTCTTCCGCCGTCAGCACATCTTCCACCAATGGCCACCACCATTCCTTGAGAAAAGGCCAGAAGCCAGCAGGTGGCGGGACTGGGTGGCCGTAGGCAACCAGGCCATGGAGATGAGTGTGCGTGCTGATCAGCCCGGGCAGTACGATGCCGTCCACGCGGATATCCGCCTCTGAGCCGGGCTCGCTGGAGACGCTCTTGATGCGGTTGCCCTCTATCTCGATGATGGGGTCAGTGACGACTCCCTTGGAGCCCATGGTGACGGCGTATCTTCCTGCTACGCGCACCGTACCCCTCCTCTACGTACGTTCTGGGTGAAAGCAAACCTGGACGACTCATTGCGAGCCGGTCGGTGCTCCTCGACTGGAAAGCGGGCAGATCAAGTCTTGAAAAGCGAGTTGCCCAGTCTGTGCGAGACCTCTCTGGCAACGCTCCGTATCACGTCCAGGTGACTCATCGCTCTCTCTGGAGTGAAACGGTAGGAGGGTCCCACGACGCCGATGGCAGCGATCACTTCGTCCTTGGGGCTGGTGATGGGCACGGCAATGGCGTTGGTGCCCTCTTCCAGCTCCTCGAACTGCGTGGCATATCCCTGCTCTCGTACTCGCTCCAGCTCATACCGCAGATCGGCCGGGTCGGTAATGGTCCTCGGCGTCGTGCGATACAGGCCTTTCTGCAGTATGCGCTCCAGCTCCTTCTCCGGCATATGGGCTAGAAAGATCTTGCCGGTGGAGGTGGAGTGCAGGGGAGTGCGTCTGCCTTGCCAGCCCACCGACTGCACCAGGTGAGGGCCGGGCACCTGTTCGACGTTCAGCACCTCGTCACCCACCCGATAGGCGAGGTAGGTGAGTTCCTCCACGGCATCCGCCAAGTAGTGCAGGTACGGCCGCACCACCTGTGGGACGTTACGACTGTTGAGCATCGTCCCGGCAAGTTCGATGAGTCGAATCCCCAGACTGTACTTGCGGTTGCGGGGGTCTCTTTCCACCAGGCCCCCCTTCTCCAGAGAGGCGAGAAGTCGGTGGACTGTGCTCTTGTGGAGACCCAGTCTGTGACTCAGCTCTGTCACCCCCAGCTGAGCCTCGTTGATGCTGTAGGCGTTGAGTATCGCTACTGCTCGATCGACGGATTGGATTGGCATCTCCTTCCTACACCTCCTTCATTAGTCTTGTGATGC
>CAYGQI010000155.1:0-4351 GCA_964351925.1 uncultured Anaerolineales bacterium
GAGCGAAGACGGTATCCCTTTCGTCAAACCGCTGCAAGGTGCCGACAACCTCGTAAGTGGGCCTTTCTACTTCGTGGGCCATCCTCACCTCCGGTTCGGAATATAGGCTGGCCATGCCAGGATGTCAACCCCGGCCAGTTGTGGTATAATGCGCCACGCACTGCATCGTAGAGTTGGGTTGGGCGCCCTCGAATCGCGGGGCAAAGGAGACATCGACTGCTGGGCTCAGCCCCATCCCGCTCAGGCAAGGAGAAAGACGTGTATCAGAAGAGTGTACTGGACCAGGGACTGCGCATACTGACCTCCACCATGCCCCACACCCGTTCGGTGAGCGTCGGCTTCTTCATCGGCGCGGGATCCCGATACGAAACCAAGCAAGAGAACGGCATCACCCACTTCATCGAACACATGCTATTCAAGGGCACTACCAAGAGAGCGACTGCGAAAGACATCGCCGTCGCCATCGAGGGCGTGGGAGGCCTTTTCAACGCCAGCACAGGCAGAGAACTGACCACCTACTGGACCAAGGTGGGGCAAGATCACTTTTCAGTCGCCTTGGATGTCCTTGCAGACATGCTCCTCAACTCCAAGCTTGAGGCAGAGGAATTGGAGAAGGAGCGCGGGGTGATCATAGAGGAAATCAATATGACCCTCGATCATCCATCTGATTGGGTTCATCTCCTGGCGACGGACTTGATATGGCCCGACCACCCCCTTGGTCGAGACCAGGCCGGCACCAAGGAGAGCGTCGGCGAAATCACAAGACCGATGGTGCAATCGTACATTCATGAACACTACCAGCCCGGCAACACCGTGCTGGCCATTGCCGGAAACGTGGAGCACGACCGAGCCGTCGAGGAGGCGACAGCGCAGCTGGGCGCCTGGCAGCGAAGGCCCAACAACTCCTATGTTCCCATGACCCAGGAGCAAGAAGAAGCCAGGGTCAGGCTGGAGCACATGACCACCCAGCAAGCTCACCTGGCGTTGGTGCTCCCGGGCCTGTCTCGCTTCGATGACGACAAGTACCATCTCAGTCTGCTCAACACTATACTCGGGCAGGGGATGAGCTCTCGTTTGTTTCTTGAGGTGCGCGAGAAGCGCGGACTGGCCTATTCCGTGTACTCATACGTCTCCCCTTACCTTGACACAGGCCTGATGGGCGTGTACGCCGGCGTCGATGCGGACAAGATCGAGCAAGCCCTTGCGGCCATCCTGGAGGAACTTGACAAGATCAGACAAGAACCTGTGTCCGACGACGAACTGGGAAAGGCAAAGGAGTTCACCAAGGGACACCTGCAACTTCAGATGGAGGACTCCATCGCGGTGGCCTCCTGGATCGGCCGACAGGAGTGTATGGAGGAGAGAGTTTTGTCGGTGGAGGAGGTCCTCGATGAGGTGGATGCCGTAACCACCACAGACATTCAGCGCGTCGCCCAGAGGCTGCTCAAACAGGAGAAGTTGAACCTGGCGATCGTCGGCCCGTACGACAAGAGTCGGGAGGAACACTTCGAGTCCTTGCTCACGCTCTGACGCCAGAAAAGGCTCCGCGTGCTGCGCCCAATCGTGCCTCCCTTCACTCCTATCCGGAAGCGAACGATGCGTCTTCCGCTCAATGCCAGCGCGCGAGGCAGGTGTGAGAACGTTTGAGAAGAGGAGATGCCCCACCCCATCCTCGACCAACCCGAAATCCTTCGTCTCATCTTCCATCCACGCCCCGACTACCCTCTGGCGGTTGGGGCGCCGGGAGGAAAGTCCCTTTCGGTGGAGGTGGAGCCCGGCATCTCCATCGGCGCTCGGCTGTACCCCGCCCCCAGCGACGCACCGGCCATCCTCTACTGGCACGGCAACGGTGAGATCGCGTCCGACTACGACGCCATCGCGCCATTCTACACCCGCATGGGAATCACGCTCCTCGTCGCCGACTACCGGGGCTATGGTATGAGCAGCGGTGCACCCAGCTGTAGCAATCTGCTTTCCGACGCCGTGGCGGTCTTTCGTGCCGCAGATGGCATCTTCGACCACCACGGCCTGACCCCTTCGCTGCTCTACGTTATGGGACGCTCCCTGGGAAGCGCTGCAGCCATCGAGGTGGCCGCCGAGAGCCAGGCTGAACTCGCAGGGCTCATCGTCGAGAGCGGCTTCGCGGATACCTTCGCCCTCCTGTCTCGCCTCGGATGGAGAGTAGAAGGGACCTCGGAGCAGGAGGATGGATTCGGCAATGGAGACAAGATCGCCGGCGTGACTGTCCCCACCCTGATCATTCATGGAGAGGATGATGTGCTCATCCCAGCACAAGACGGCGAGAAGCTGTTCCAGCGCTCTGGCGCCAAGGACAAGAGGCTGCTTCTTATCCCCGAGGCAGGTCACAACGACCTGATGCTCGTCGGACGGAGCCTGTACTTCGACGCCATCCAGACATTTGTATGGGGCGACCGGGGAGATAGATGTCGATGACTCCTGCCGACAGTAAACACTCTGTGGAACGCATCATCGTCGGTGTGGCGGGTGGCACCGGGTCGGGCAAGACCACAGTCTCTCAGGCCATTCTAGATAGAGTTGGCCGCGATCGGATAGCCTATTTTCAGCACGACTCCTACTACCGCGATCGAAGTTATGTGCCCCTGGAGGAGAGGGCCAAGGCCAACTTCGATCACCCCGACGCCTTGGAGAGCGAACTGCTGGCGCGGCATTTGGCATCGCTGAAGGCAGGGCAAGCGGTTGAAGTACCAGTCTACGACTTCACCACTCACACGCGAGAGACCCGTACGGTCACCGTGGCGCCGCGCAAGGTCATTCTGGTGGAAGGAATACTCATCTTCGCCGAGCGTGCCCTCAGGGAACTGATGGATATCAAGGTCTTCGTGGACACCGATGCCGATATACGTTTCATCCGCCGCCTCCAGAGGGATATCACCGAGAGGGGACGCACCGTGGAATCAGTCATTCGCCAGTACACCGAGACCGTGCGCCCCATGCACCTGGAGTTCGTGGAGCCGAGCAGGCGGTACGCCGACGTGATCATCCCTGAGGGCGGCTTCAACGTCGCTGCCATAGATATGATCGTGGCCAGGGTCAAGGACATGATCGGCAACGTTTAGGAAGCAGCTTCTCCTCTGTCCGCCAAACCAAGACTGGGGAGGCCGCCCAGCGTGGCGAGACTGTGGGAAGTTGGTACTATTGACCAGCAAACTCCACTCTAGTATAATTGAGCATAGCAGGGCTAAGCTCGGCTATAAGAAAAGGGCTCTGCAGAGACGCCCATCTCGCGCCAGGGTACGCCCGGAGCGAAGGTTGGGCCTGGGCCGTTTCTCTGTGTTCCTCCAGCGTCGCCCCGCACCACGAGGCCGTGCACCTCAAGGCGCAGTCGCATTGAGAGACCACAGAGGATCAAACCCAGTGACCCATCAGGGCACGGCCAGCGTTCGCCGCGAAATAAGTTGTGAGTCATGGGCGCGCGTCTGCAGGCTGAGCAGGATTGCCGCGCAGAACAAGCGCAGACACGAGAACTCAGGATGAACACCACTGTTGATGACAAGCGCACCGGTGGCACGGTTTACACCGCCCACGCAACACCCACCACTCTGATCCGTCCGTCACGCGGTTGGGTCGCACTCAACCTGCGGGATTTGTGGCAGTATCGGGAGTTGCTCTACTTCCTCACCTGGCGCGACATCAAGGTGCGATACAAACAGACGGTTCTTGGGGCAGCCTGGGCCGTGCTCCAACCTTTCTTCACCATGGTCGTCTTCAGTATCTTCTTCGGGCAGTTGGCCAAGGTACCCTCGGATGGCATCCCCTACCCCATCTTCGCCTACTGTGCGTTGCTGCCCTGGAGCTACTTTTCCGGTGCGCTGGATCGGGCAGGCAACAGCCTGGTGGGCAGCTCCCACCTGATCACCAAGGTCTACTTTCCACGTCTGGCCATCCCCATCTCCGCCGTTGCGGCGGGGTTGGTGGATTTCGGCATTGCCTTCGTGGTCTTGTTGGGCATGATGGTCTACTACGGCATCGCTCCCACGACAGCCGCCTTGACTCTGCCTTTTTTCCTGTTACTCGCGGTGGCGACGGCTCTAGCCGTAGGCCTGTGGCTGTCGGCACTCAACGTTCAGTACCGCGACGTGCGCTATACGATTCCATTTCTGACTCAGTTCTGGCTCTTCGCTACCCCTATTGCCTACCCCAGTAGTCTGGTGCCGGAACAGTGGCGTGCCTGGTACGGTCTGAATCCCATGGCCGGCGTGGTGGAGGGGTTTCGCTGGGCCTTGCTGGGCAAGGAGCCGCCAGGACCTCTGCTGGCGGTTTCCATCGCGGTCGTAGTGTTGCTGCTCATCGGCGGGCTGTACTACTTCCG
>CAYGQI010000156.1:0-4351 GCA_964351925.1 uncultured Anaerolineales bacterium
TCGGATAGCTGTCTCTTACTAACGTCATCTAGTTGCTTCCACATCTCGGCTTGCTCCACCGGGGCGACGCACCTTCCGTGATGTCTCCACGACCGCCAGCGCAGAGGGGTAACGACACGCGACCCATCCACCGGGGTGTGGCCCCGATGCGGGCGCTGCACGCAGATGAGATCCCTCTCACCCCCACCGACCCTATTCTGCGATGCTGGTGAGCGACTACCCGAGCACCCGCATTATGTTCTCAAACGTGAGAAGGCCGACATCCGCTGCGGGCTCCAGAAAGGGACGCACGTCGGCCAGCACCTGATCCCAGGGCAGCGCTTGCAGTCTTGTGCGCACCAGTTCTCGCCAGTTGTCCTCGGTTGGCTATTCCCCCTTCCAGTCCGTCTGTCGCAGGGCGTTATTGAGCAGCTTCAGATTGGGCTCTGGCCAGTCAGGGTCGCTGAGAAACCACAAGAGGTCGTAGACATCCCTTCCCTTGGCATAGGGTCGCTGCAAGATGGCGTGCAGCTTGCCCGCCAGCAGGGACGCCCGGTCGTGATGGTGGAGGTGGAGGGTCACATAACGGCGGACGATGCTCGTTTCCAGCACCGCTCCAGACGGTGGGTTTGTGTCCACCTCGATCTTCACGGAGAACAGCTGGCCTCGATGGGCAGATAGCTCCAACTCGTACAGCAAGTCTGGAAAGCGGACAAAGGCGCTGTGGACGACTCTGTGGTCACTCACCTTGATATCCAAGATGTAGCCTTCCGGAGCTAGCTGTGACTGGACGGCTCGAAGGTAGGCACGAAAGTCGTACCGCGGGCTGTCTCTTTCCAGGGCGAAGTCCAGGTCTTCCGAGTAGCGTGGGCTTCCATGTAGGAAGCGGAGTGCCGTCCCGCCGTGGAAGGCGAGGGGGATCATCGCGCCCGCGCGCTGTAGACAGCCCAGGATCCTGGCCTGGAGATACTCACGCACCACATTTCGGGCCTGGGCCGGTGAGGGCGCGTCATGTACCAGGTGGGCAAGGTACTCCTTCATAGCCTTTCAAACTCCAATGCTTCGGACCGCGCCAGATTCGCGACAAGCGCGGCTGCACGCTGCAACTTGTGGCTACGCGCCTGATCTGCCTGACTTGCCAGTTCGTCCACGTCCAGCCGATCCAGGTGTTGCAGGCGCAATTCGCGCAGGTGGTCCGGCGAATCTCCGCCCGGTTGCAGGTACACCAGGTCCAGAAGAGCCTTCTCCGGCGTGGCCACGAAGGCTTGCTGTCTTCCTCCCAGCTCCAGCAACTGGTAGCCATAGAACATCTCTACCTTGAGGTGGCGGAAGTCATAGCTGCCCAGCGGCGTTTCCCATAGAGCGGGGCGCGATGTGGTCACACTGGTCACAACGGGCACGTACTCCGGGATGAGACCGTAGTGAGCCAGCGCCGATTGGCGGCTGACGTAGGAGCCTCGCGCCATCCGATTGGCGACGAGAAAGGGATGGGGTTTGACTTTCTGGAAGGGCGGTGCCAGCGCATACAGGTCACGCCGCAACCTGTAGATCCGCCCGGCCCTGGTCCAGCGGTACAGTTGTCTGCGAGCATTTGCCGGGTCTACGTCGCCCGCCAGTAGCAGGCCGGTCTCAAACACCGGCTCATCGCCCACGATTTCGATCAACTGCTCGAATCTCATAGCAGTATTATACCAAGAATGGTATATTACTGCAACGGAGTTCAGGGGAGCCTTGGTGTCTAAGAAGAGTCGGAGCCCCCAGAGCTCATGAGGTGGCTCCAGCGCTCCTTCGAACTACGCTCTGGATGTTCCAGCGAACTCATGACGGCGGCGAGGTGGTGGCCGGTCGCTACGCTCGCGCCATACTGGGATTGCCAGTCGGTTGAGGTCGAGTACACGGGAGGCAAGTGAGGTAGGCAGCGTGTCATAGGGTCTGCCAGACACCGCGTTCGACCGGACGCGCCGCGTGCCGGTGGCGTGTTAGCTGGATTCGGATGTACCTACCCTCTCCAGTGTTCACCCTCACCGAAAGATTGCCACGAGCGGGCTCGATCATCGCGTGCATCGTACGTGATGCCCCTGCGCGTGATTCCCTAGTGGTTGCTCAATGATCACGAACTGACATCGGCGAGCGGGACCCACGACTGCTATCCGGAGCGTGTCTAGCCCCAACGACCCTCTTCTCTCCACGCTCCGAGACTGCCCTTACGTCCTATCTGTCCTGAGCGACGTACGGGATGGTCCATGGGCCCTCCGGCAGCACGCAAATCGTCGCGTCAGGTCCATGTTGGTCAAGCAGTACAGCCAGAGTCTCTTCTATGGAGGTGCAGGGTTTCAGCAACGCCTCTCGCACTTGATCTGGACTCAGGTACGAACTCTTGACGTAGACGTCTGCTTTTTGCTGGATCTGGGCCTGAATCTGCACCTCCCACTGATCGTGCTGCGTTTCAGGAGAGGACCCAATCGTGGCCAGCAGTTCCTCGGGGCTGCCAGCCATTCCCAGGAGCTTGGCGTACAGGCCGTGATCGGGCAGGCCATCCCAGCATTCCGCAGCAAGGATGATGCTGCCTCCGGGTTTCACGACCTGCGCAGCCGCTGACATGCCCTTTACTGATTGATAGAGGTTCAAGTCCGAAGGATACCCGGAATTGCTGGTGATGACGATGTCGAAGGGCGCTGAAACAGGGACGATGGATGCGTTTCGGACGAACTCAGTGCCCACCTGGTGTGCTTGCAGCATCTCGCCTGCGAAGACCCCCATGATCTGCTGGTATCGGTTCAACGCTACGTTGAGGATGAATGCCGGGGAGGTCATGAGGGCGACCTCGCGGATCTCCTCCCAAATGGGGTTTCCCGCAGTGACGCCCCAGGTTGCTCTGGGGTCTCCGATCATCTTCCAGCCGTGGTTCGCCAGTATGGTGCGATGGTCAGCGATTCCCGGCAGCACAGCCTTGGGGCCCCCAGAGAATCCGGCAAACAGGTGCGGTTCGATGAATCCCGTCAGAATCCTGACGCTGGCCCGCATGTACTCCTCATTGACATGGGCCTCGTGACCCCGAGAGGTCCGACCCACGTGGACCACCTTGGACTCGTCCCAGGCGTCGTGTTGCACCACTCTATAGCTTCCCGCGATGCTGGGTCCGAGCATCTCCGCCAGCTCGTCATCGGTGTTGGCCCGGTGTGTGCCGAGTGCGTTGATCAAGACTATCTGCTCGGGAGGGACGTGGCAGATCTCTTCCAGCAACACGGAGAGCATCTGTTCTCGAGGTTGCGGACGGGTGATGTCGCTGAACACGACGGCAACCGTGTCGTCGTTCTTTACCAGCTCGCGCAGGGGAAGCGCAGCCCATGGATCTCGAAGAGCTGAGCGGATGCCAGCCTCTTCATCCGGTAGCCCTGCTATGTCTACTGGTTCTACCAGCGTCACGTTGTGGTCAGGAAGATCTACCCACAATCCTTCCCTGCCGTAGGCCAGCTTGATCCTCATTGTTGCCCTGTCTCACCTCTGCCCAAGTACCATCACCACACTGCTCGCTGGCAGGCCGCTACGGTACATTCCTGATCAAGCTCAGGTCACCCACTCGCGCCGCCTCCAGAACGGAACCAAGATACTCATCGGCCATGTCTGCGGTCAACGGCACGGGCATGTTCTCGAGCTTCATTCTGAGCTGCGGATCCTTGGCCGCCGTCAGGACGCGCTGGATGTGCTCAGTGGAGAAACCATCGACCTCGGCGAGAGTGGTTGGGAAACCAACCCGACGGCTCAAGACCATCATCCCCCTGGCGACAGCCTCTCCTAGTCCGCGCCCAGATAGGGCATCGATGTCCGCGTCAGTCAGCTTAGCATCCTGGAATACTTTCCCCACGATCCGCAGAGGTTCTTCAATGGCGGGTGCGAAGAACACGGTAAAATAGGCGTTCAAAATGCCGCACGCTCGGCCGTGGCTGAGAATGTCCACCAGGGAGAAGCTCGTGAAATGTCCTGCATTGGTGCTGCCCAGCATGATGGCATAGCCGCCCAGGTCGGTGGCGTAGCCCAGCGCCGAGCGGGCTCCAGCGTCGGAAGGATTGCCCATCGCCTGCTCCACGTACTCTACCACCAGGCCGATACCCTCCTTCGCCACCTCCGCGACCTTGCCGTAGTAGGGGTGCCCAACGGCCCCGTATAACACCTCCAGAGAATGCGAAAGGCCATCCCACGCCCCGTCGGCAGTCAGGGCAGGGGGCATGGAGGCGGTCACCTCGTAGTCGAAGAGCGCGCGGCTGGGGACAATGGCTTCATCCACGATGAGCTTCTTCTGCCCCGTCGACTTGTCTGTGATGTTGGAGTACTTGGTGAGGTGCGCAGCGGAACTCGCCGCTGTCTGCACCGC